>JAPUIP010000119.1 GCA_027296925.1 Candidatus Poribacteria bacterium
AACTCTTGCAGTGCCTTCGTGTGGATACGTACCGCGTCTGCCATGCGGAGTTCTGCACATGCCTGGCGTAAATCCGCGAGGTAATATTGTTTTCTAATCTTGGTGTAATTCAGGATTTCAGGCAGTATTGCGCCGGCTCCATCAATGTCTCCCGCAATAAGCAATACATGATGTGCTCCATAAAGCAGGGACACATCATCGCCGAAGTTCTCGATGACATCGTAGGCTACAGTACGCATGAGATTCTTATTATTCGAAAATTCCAATGCGCTCAGCCAAAATCGACTCGCTCCGGAGTAGTTTAATTCCCTCTGCCCGTAGGCGGTCTCAACGTCTTCGTCAATCTCATATTGTAGGTTCAAAAGGCGCAACAAAACCAAGCGCATGGCACGCCCGGTTTGTGCATTGGGATTCTGCTCAAGAAACTCTGTGATTAAGCGAAGAGCTCGTTTAGGTTTCATGTCAACCCAGGCTTTATGTGCCTGGTATTTGAGTAAAGTGCTCGCGTCCTTTTCGGTGCGGATCGCGTTGTTCAGCGACTCATCCCGTTTTAGCAGGATCTCTTGGTAGGTAAGTTCGGTGAGGCCATAACTGACGCTGTTCCCACTAAGCTGCATGTGCCAAAACCAGAACAAACGGTCGTATGCTCTTGTAAACTCCGGATCCAGCGCCACTGCTTTTTCGTACGCGTCCCACGCATCCAGCCGCAGTTCAATATCAGACCATGACGCCGCCCAAGCGCCGTTACCGGTAACGTAAGCCTCAAATGCCGGGACTGACCTTGTATCGACCCGCATCATTTTTGCAAGGGCCTCCGGATCCATAGCCGTTTGCAGTGCACCGGCAATAGAAATGGCAATCTCTTCCTGGATTGTGATGATGTCATCCGGTGTCTTGTCAAAGGTCTGTGACCAAAGGTGGATGCCATCGCTTGCGCGTATCAGCTGGGCAGTGATGCGCAATCGATCACCGCCTCTTCTTACGGAACCTTCGAGGATATGATCGACGCGCAGAGCAGCCGCGATCGTCGGCACGTCGTCCTGCGAATCTCTGTAGGCGAACGATGACGTTCTTGCCGTCACCAGTAAATCCGGTGTCCTCGCCAATGAGTTCAGTATTTCCTCGGTCAGACCGTCAGCAAAATACCGCTGTGATCTATCTTCTGAAAGGTCCAGGAATGGCAGGACGGCAATGGATTTGCTGCGGGCCGTTGGAATTATCCGCAGATCGGCGTCAACGAAAAACCATAAGGCGGTCAGCGCAGTCACGGCCAAAGCTGCGGATACCAGTACAAACCTAATACGTTGTCGAAAATTGCCGATTGAGACCCGCTCTAATGTTGGACCGCGCCTCTCGACCACCTGTTCATCAAATATGTAGCCACGTCGGGGCACTGTGCGAATGATCTTTCTGCCGCTGTCACCGAGCGCCTTCCTGATATCGATAATGCAATGGGCAAGAGAGTCGTCGGTAACCACTTTGTGGCCCCACACCGCTGACTGTAGTTCTTCTCTCGTGACCAGGATTCCGCTTCGTGAGACCAAAACTCGCAGGATCTCAAACGATTGTGGCCTCAGCTTGATTTCTACGCCGTCCTTTAATAACGCACCACGCCCGGTGTCCAGCGTGAAGACGCCAAAGGTATAGGCGTGAAAGTCATCATCGGATATGGAGGACATGGTTCCCCGTTTACCGCAAGGTCGTGTAAGCCATTGTTTTCATAAATTTATAGCATATTTTTAGGGATTTTTTCGGTTTTTGAGCCCCAACTTTGCGTAGCGTCAAAACCAGCGAAGCTACAGCGATTGATATCTATTGAGCAAAAGGGCCGCTAACGACCCAAAGTGGACATTGGCGATTAGCGGACCAAAAAGAAGGGGTAAGCTATGAAGAACACCATCGCCGCGTTATTGCTATCCGCATTTTGTTTGACCGCTGCCGCACACGACGATGAACGGCAAGCCGGGTTCATGACCTCTGACGTTACGTTGTCCGTGGGGACTGTGCCTATAACGGTCTGGTATCCCACTTCCAATAAAGTGACAGGACCCAGCGAATATATTGTTCCCGAATACGTGCTTATCGGAAACGTGATTGGAGCCCCGGTCGAACTCAGAATTCCCGCAGGCGCAACGCGGGACGCGCCGATAAAAGGAGGCACATTTCCACTGATCCTCAGCAATCCAGGCGGGGAATCCGGTAACCACATGCGCCTGCGGAACTTCCCCAACAATGAACTCCTCGCTGCGCAGGGCTACATCGTGGTGGAAGCGGGGCGCCTCGAGGTGAGATCGTTAATTGACGATGAGTTACTGCGGGGCCTGATAGATCATATGGTCTGGCAACACGCGCTCCGCGATTCCATAGATGCCAGCAAAATCGGTGCACGAGGGTTGTCGTTCGGTGGGCGTGCCGTGTGGTCTCTTGCTGGGGCCAGAGTGGGAGTTGGTCCCGACGAGCGGGTACGTGCCATCATCATCGATGAAAGCATACGTTGTAACCGTACACGTCCTTTACACGACTGCTCATTGGTGACGATACCCGTCATGTTGCGTCTCGGGAGTGCGTTCGTTCCGCCCGGAAGCCTTGCTACTTCGTTTGCTACCCTTGAAAACGCCGTCCCCCGTTTCCGGGTGACATTGGACAACCCGGCCCATGTTGGTTTTTCCACGGGCACTTGCGGGACGGTAGAAGCGCAACTGGTGGCTTCCCTCGCGTATCAAGCAGCGAACGGAGGCGTGGTACAGCCTGAGCCCCGAGATTTAGACTACCTTCTTTCAGGGACGGCAGCTAGTATCGGTGATACTGCTGGGCACTCTGCAGCCATCTTTTGGAATTTAGCCGGGGCTCCGGGTGCCGGCAGACTCGGCAGCTATGGTGACTATTGCCGAGCCGGCGATGGGGGGCCTGAACCCGTCCCGGCGAATCCCGACACGATGGACAACCAGACGATGATCGATACCAAGCACGCTTTGAACCTGGCGTTCTGGAAGACCGTGTTTGGCGACGATGAATCAGACGACGACGATGAATCAAACGACGAAGTGAAGGAAGCCGTTGAGGAACTCGATTCGGTCATATCATTCGTCGAGGTCAGCGATGATGACGATGACGATGACGATGAATCAGACGACGACGATGAATCAGACGACGACGAATGACAGTTAGTCACCAGTATGTTTCGGGAACCCCGCTTCGGCGGGGTTTCTTTTGCTGGGTGTGAATGACCGCTCATGGCCGTTTTCAGCCCTTCAAAATAGGCAGTGTCCTCGGGATTGAATGACCGCTTTCGGTGAAACCGGACGTTCGGAGCCTGGCCCCGGAAAGATCCATTCTGAATGTCCGCTTTACCCCCGGAAGCAGCCGTTGAGCTAGAATAAGCTTGAACGGATTAAAACGACGGTGATTTCAAACGATCAACGCAACACTTTATCTTATAGAAAAAGATGGAGT
>JAPUIP010000012.1 GCA_027296925.1 Candidatus Poribacteria bacterium
GCCTGTCGCGCCTGTGCCGCCTGTCGCGCCTGTGCCGAGCTTCGAGGTAAGCTTCGAGGAGCTTCGAGGTAAGCGACCGAAGGAAGTGCCTGTGGTGCTTCGAGGGGAGCTTGCCGAAGTGATGACAGAGTTATTTGGGCCCAATTCCTTCGTATTGGTGATTTGGTCGGGTGGAATTGGTATAATGGCGAGTATGAGCAAATATGGGACCAGCGCGGAGTTTGCGAATCGCGTCCGAAAGCTCCGCGGCATCATCAAACTGTATCGCAAATTGAAGCCCGATGAACTCGCGAAGTTCCCAAAGCCGGCGTACTCGGTGGTGGAAGGTTTTGTCGAGCTTTCCACCCAACCGCACATAGGCGTCAATCACGCGATTGGCGAAACCTGCACCCAGATGGCATTGGGTGGCGAAATCTTGGGCGGTATCCCCGATGGCAGCATGCTCAAAATCGACAATACCAACCACATGAGAGCCCGATTCGTCTACCAGGATATTTTCGTACCACAGGTCGCCATGTTGTAAAACCGGCATGTACCGGCGCATCCGCGTATCTGTCAGAAACGCCTCCCACCAGCGCGCGACGATTTGGTATTCTTTGGCTTCGAGCAAATCTCGCAAAGGCGGCAGAACAGCGTCTCGGAGTGCCTCAAAGGCATCCGATTCGACTCGCGGAAGTGTTGGGGCCTGGTTCAGCGGAAAGCGGTGCAAATCGAGCAGAAACGCAGCGATGTCGGTGGGGATGCGTTTCACATTAGCGCGCGAGAGCAGATCTGGCGCGAGCGCTTTGCCGGGAATTTTAGGATATCCAATCACGCCAAACGGAAAGGGTTCCGACGGTTCAGCGTACCACCGCGGAGCCGGAATGGCGACGGAGATATATTCGCGGAGTATCGGGAGCAGTCTGAACTCTTTACGATGTCCGGCGACAGTCGCCTGATTTTTCCCGATACGAAAGACGATACCTTCAAGTGTCTCCACAGCGACACTACGGAAGCCATCTCCGAGCAGGCGAAGTGATTTGACCGAGCCAAGTTCGGGGAAGGTTTGTTTCAGACATGCGGCAATTCGATTCAATTCGCTGGTTTCCATATCCGCTTTCGGCGGGCGCCGCGGCTCGGACACAATACCCCATTTGTCACAAGTTCGCGTCTTACTCATTTTCGCAATCTGATGCGCGCCAGAGTTGATTTGGGGCGCCGTTTCACCGCTTCTGCTGCCGCATCTGCTCCATGTACCGCTCCCTGCCCCACAGGTCTTTCTTGTAATGCCAGCGCGATTTTTGCGGATACATTACGAGGCTTCGGTCCTCGATCGGGAACTTAACAGCCGTATGGCCGCGTCGATGAGATTCTCTCAACCCGATGGCGATTTCCAATGCATGCCGGAGATCGTCTCCCGTGGTCACCTTGAGCGGGTCACCTCTTTCCAGCGAATCGACAATCGCCTGGACAATCCCCATCATCGTGTCTCCGGGATACCGCCAGCCCTCGTCGTCATAGCCCCTTTCGTCCGCATTATATTCCTGGAAAAGCCCACTCACCTCTCTGAGATCGACAGGCCCCCGTTGCGCGGCACCGTTGGCTGCTTTCAAAAGATGAAGACCGAGCGCGGTGTTGTTCCAGTTATAAAGCACGCCGTGCGAACCAATCACCTCGATGCCCTTCCACCCGATGTCCTTGAAGTTACTGAAGCACTCAATACCATTGGAGAAACGGATGTAGCCCCCGACGTTTCCAAATCCGCTATCGCCCTCGTTGTACGGCTCTTCGTAGTCGCTGAAGGGGTCGCCGTCTACCCAACCCACAACCCAGTCAACCGATGCCTTGTCTGCGAACTTCCGGGCTAAGTTGAGCCCGTGACATCCACCTTGGCTGTTCCCTTCATACAAGTTGATACGCTGAACTTCGCCGATCTCACCGGCGGCGACCAACTCGTAGGCTTTCTGGTAATCCGGATGGCTGGAGACGACCACCCCGGCGGCGAGGTGAACACCCCGCGTGCGACACGCCTCCACCATGCGATCGGCGTCCTCCAGACTGGCGGTCAGCGGCTTCTCGCAGAATATGGCCTTGACGCCGGCTTCGGCGGAGGCGACAACGGCATCCGCGTTTGGCCGGACCGGCAAGACAGGCATCGCGATGTCGATCTGTTCGTTCCGGAACATCTCCTCGTAAGTGCTGTATCCCGGTGCGTTGAAGCGTTGGCAGCCTAATTCCAGGTTTTCGGGGTCGGTGTCCGCAATAGCGACGACCTCGCACAGCGGGTGAAGGTCAAAGCCCCGGGCGCGGGTCGTCCCGGCTCTCCCGCAGCCGATGATGCCAACTCGGTATTTAGCCGTCGTGGACGCGGTCATGTACGTTCCTCCTAGGCCGAAGGGCACTGACTCTGTTTGACAGCGCAATCAAATGCTTCTCGTAGCATCTCAATATCCTGACGCAATATCGTTGTGTTTACCGTGAGCATGATACGCCCGGAATCGGGTTCACCTGGAGAGACGGATACCGAATGGTCCTGAAGGGTCTTGATGAAACGGTCGCGGTCTATGTCCCCGGCCACATCCATCGGGAAGATGTTAGAGCCATGCTCGAAACGCCCGACGTGGACGCCGTCCAGCGCATTGATTTGGTCGAAGAGATCTTCGGCCCGTGCCATCGCGTGAGCAAAGCGTTCTTCAAAGCCTTCGAGCCCCTGGAGCGCCAACGCAGCCGCAAAATTCGCAGACGCCAGCCCGCCCCCGAACATGCGGCGATCGTGGTACAGACCGTCGGCAAACTGAGCCGTCCCGACCAGCATCGCCCCAAAAGGCGCGCCGAAGTACTTGTACAACGACACGTACACCGTGTCAAACAACGCGGCATACGTCGCCGCCGGAATGCCGGTCGCGGCGGCCATCATGTAGAGTCGCGCGCCATCAAGATGGGTTTGAATCCCCTGCTCACGGCAGTACTCCGTTATCGCCTTCATCTCATCGAATGGCACGATCTGCCCCGACTGACGGCGAACCGGGCTTTCGATCATCAAGGCACCGATCGGGTTCACCACGCGGCCCGTATTCGCCCGCTCTACCGCTGCTTGCAACTCTTCAAGCGAAAAATAGGGGCGGTCCTTCGCCAGCGGCACCAGGTTAATACTACTGAGTTGGCTGACGCAATCGCCGGTGTCGTTGTACAGGTGACTTTGCTCCTGCACCACCGTACGCGGCCGGTCACCGCAGAGTTTCCGAACGGCGAGATGGTTGGCGAGGGTCCCCGTCGGCATAAATACCCCTGCCTCCTTGCCTAACATCTCAGCGCATTTTTCCTCAAGCCGTTGGACCGTGCCGCCCAGCGAATAGCTGTCAGCTTCGAGCCCAACCTCGTCCTCGATGGCGATCAGACGTTGGAGCATGGCTTTTGCAGTTTTGGGCTCTCCGTCTCCACGGAAGATCACGGCCTCTTGTGGCGGGCGCGCTCCAGCCGCTGTATTGTCTGTCTGAACGGATTTGAAGGTATCGCCATTGGCGTTCTGCATACAGTTCCCCTCATTTTTTCTTACTGTTCAAGACTGCCAGTGTGCGGGAACAATGGTGTCTGTAAAGCCGAATTGCTGGGAAATCCACCCTTCCTGATAGAGTCCGTCCTTGTAAGAGGAGTGCTCGCTCTCCTTCACCTGGCACTCGCTGCCAATCGCCTCGGTCAACGGCGCGATTGCATTTGGATTTCCCCAAATCAGCGTCTGGGCATGGACCTTGGGCGCACAGAAAAGCGGATCAAAATAGGACAGGGTCCGCTCAACCTGTGGCCGCTTCTCCGGAAATAGGCGTAGATAATCCGCGACCTCCTCAGGGGGGTGTTGGCGAGCCCCGTAAAAGCTCCCTGGGGATGCCACCACGTGCGTCACTTCTGGCCGCAGGGCCGCCGTTAGGAGCGGGAGGCCATCCTGCTTGACGAGCGCGAGTCGGGAACGGTCAACCTCCGGGCGGGTCAGCAGGTAGTCGACAGCCCGCAACCAATCCGCAACAATACCGCGAAAGATGTAGGTTTCCGGCGCGTCAATTCCCTCGGTCATTAAGCCGGGGAACATCGCTGCAAAAGGCTTATCGGCGTTGCGCTGTCCGCGCCCAGCCGTTGAAAAGATGAGGAACCGCCCCCGCTTCTCGTTGGCGTCGCCTTGCGGCAGCGGCTCGACGACGCTATGATAGCCGGGGCCAAGCAGAAGGGTCGGAAACGGCCCATCGCCGTGTGGAATGCTCAGGTAGCCAAACAGCCGATAGGGACCGATGCCAGTGAAGCGAACCGTGTAGCAGTCGCAGAACTCCGTGGAGCGAATCGGTAGATGTTCCTCTTCGGGGGCAATGGGGACGGTCTCCAACTCGCGGCAGACCCCCTGCCAGTAATTGTCAAAGTCTTCCGGTGCAGATGTGTCAGGCATGCGTCACTCCTTTATAGCTTCAGATGTGTTTTGAAGAAATCAGCCATGATGGGGCGGTGGTGGACACCGCCGGCGTCATGTCCGTGTCCATCATAAGGGTAGATTTGCTTGTCTTCGGAGGCGATGGCACGCCAAGCGGCGTAACCCGTCTCTGGTGGGCAAACATTGTCCTGCAAACCGATGTAGACCATGACGGGGCAGGTAATGCGCGGGGCAAAGTTGATGCCATCGAAATAAGCCAGCGTCTCACGCACTGCCGTTTTCCGCTCAGGATAGAGCCGCAAGTAGTCTCGGATCTCCTGATATGGGTAGGTGTGGGTCAACTCAATAGCGTCCATGTAACCACAGAGGTAGGGCGCTCCTGCGGCGGCTGCACGGACTTCGGGGCGTAGCGCCGCTGTGGAAATTGTCAATCCCCCGCCCTGACTGCTGCCGGTAACTCCGATGCGTTCACTGTCTACCTCATCACGCGAAAGCAAGAAATCAATCACGCGTGCTGCATCAATGTAAAATCCGCGATAGGAGTACGTGTTCCGGTCAATGATGTTGTGCGTCAGCAGCCCAGGATAACCGGGATTAAACTGTTGATTGCTGCGAATCTTCCCACGCGGCGCAGCGCTGAAGGCGGCATAGCCCTGCCGTGCCAAACCGCGTGGGATGCCCGGGTCGCTTTTGTAGCCTGGCATCTGGGCGATCGCCGGGAGTTTCCCCGATCGCTCGCGGGGCAAGGCGTACCAGCCGGCGATTCGCACACCATAGAGGCTATCGTAATGCACGTCATAAACCTCGACCTCCGGCGTGCAGCGAAGTGGTACCAACTCCATCGTCGCGTTCAGCGGTATCTGCGCGGCCTGATCAAGCAGGTCATCCCAGAAGGCATCGAAATCATCTGGGCGTGTGACGGTTGTTTCGTACTGATCGGGAGGCGTTCTGCTCATCGAATCTATTCTCTCCTTATCATGTTTTGCATGTTAACTAATTTTCATTAACAAAATACCGCTTCAATCTGTCATCCTGAGAGAAGCGAAGGATCTCTACTGCGGACAGGCGTGAGATTCTTCGCGCTGCTCAGAATGACAATTTTAATCTTGAAAATTAGTTATACCATTTCTGGAAAATTATAAAGCATTAATGTCATAAGTACCCGGACATAAGTTTTCGTAGGGTGGGCACCGCCCCATATGCACCAAGCTAAGAGGGAAAGTCGCGTCAATTCCGTCTTTGATACCCCGATCTTCAGAACCTGTCCTCGAGCGCAGCGAAGGATCGGGGAGTTTCATGAGCGTCGCCTCCAACCACCGAGTTGAGTCGGTGGCCTTATCGGAGGATCGGTGGACTGAACACCACCGCTGGAGGTTGCTCATGAGGCTCCGACCCCTGAAGGGGTCGGTATCCGGGGCAAGTCGCCGGGTACAGCAAAAACCTTGCCTTGTTGCATATGGGGCACCGCCCACCGACCGCTTTGTCTAATGCGATATTTTCAAACGGAATTGGTATTAGTGGCCGCAGCTTA
>JAPUIP010000120.1 GCA_027296925.1 Candidatus Poribacteria bacterium
TGAAAAACGGATTTTTCCCATTGTGCGCGTTAACGATACATGTTGAACCCCCTCTGTATCTCCCCCTTGCCTATGAGGAGACCAAAAGGGGAGCCCCTACGGGATTCCTTACAGTCACTTGCCCTCGGCTGCCTGTACCGAGCGACCGACGGAAAGCCTGCCCCCGCCTGAGGGGAGCTTGCACCCGCCTGAGGGTGTGCCTGTGGTGCTTCGAGGGGAGCTTCGAGGGAGGGTGCTTGCCCCGCCTGTCGCGCCTGTGCCGCCTGTGCCGAGCTTCGAGGTAAGCTTCGAGGTAAGCTTCGAGGTGGACCCGGGGCGGAGCCGAAGGATTCAGAGCCTGCACTGCCTGTCCCGAGCTTCGAGGGGAGCTTGCCGAAGTGATGACAAAATTATTTGGTACTCATTCCTAATATACAACGCCAAAAAAATGCTGCCGTCATATTTTGACCGTGTCCCCACTCTTCCCGATTTTATTCCATTGCCGATTTCGGTGCAACCGCTTAGCCGAGCAGCCTCGCTGTTTAACAATCGGTGGCTTGGAATCTCCACACCTCCACTTCCATAACGCATACAACTCTCTCAATCCCCAGGCCAATCTGCGGCAAATATTGTAAACTCCACCCCTTCTGATATTATCCTACTGCAGTGCACTATCGCACAAAGCGATGCATTTCTGTTGACCCCTCCATTATACAAAATTTAAGCATGCGCGTCAATACCCATGTTATTATACCGTTTGTAGTTTTTAAATGAGACAATTAAAAAATCCCCCTCAATTCCCCTTTGAAAAAGGAGGTAGGGGGGATTTCTGATTTCGCTTTGGCTGTGTCACTTCTCGTAACGGGTCACATCTGGGACTCCAAATGGTATAATATGGTTTGGGCCATTAGCCAAAAGCGTGCCAAACTTACAAACCCTGATTTGACGCTGGCTGCACGATAGGCAAAGACATAAGTCAAGCAAAAAGTGTAGAGAATTTTGCACATCTTTCACGGTGTAAAATCCTCGAATGCTTATCACAACTGTACCGAGAGCGATTTTTCAAAGTGCGGCAAAATACGACGCCCGTCAACATCTTTCATTGTATCTACCGGAGAAATCCAGTCAGCAGACAGAGAAATTGCAGATCTCAGATTGCATTGCTCTTGAAGGTTGGGATAGAATTCATTTGAAAAATGCACTTGAATGTGTTATTCTTATATTCGTATTTTTCAAGATTTCCCGCCGACCATCGAGCCTTATAGAAACGGCACCTTTCTATGTCTATATCCCAATGCAAGTTAGACGAGCTCTCTTTCGCACCATTGTGCATCCGTTCGCCAAGAGGCATTTTAGGATGTAGTGAATTGGATCAATTATTCGGTCGATAGCAAAAGATTTCTGGCGAGTATTACGATGAATTTGGAAGCGGATACGATTTAAATAAAGACGAGATAAAGCTGGAAAATATAGATTTTTGAAGATTCGATCAGATTTTTGAAATTTGATGAGAAAGGATTTAACATGGCAGAACTCGATTTTGCGATCGCTATGGGAGGGGCGCCTGGTCAAGGGATTGACAGTGCCGGTCAGATCCTGGCGCGGATTTGTGCCCGTCACGGCCTCCATGTCTTCTCTTACAGTGCTTATCAATCCCTCATCCGTGGTGGTCATACCTTCTTGACAATGCGCATCAGCACAGAGCCAATCGCTAATCATGGCGACAAGATTGATCTGGTGATCGCGTTGAACCAGGATGCAATGGATAAACACCTCCAGCACATCGTGCCGGGCGGCGCGATTATCTATAACAGCGATAACACCAAGCCCGGGGATGATGCGCAGGAGGGCGTCCAGTTGTGCCCGATTTCCTTTAAGGAACTGTCGAACAACAGCCGGAACAAAATGATGTTAAACACCGTCGCGCTTGGCGTTGCACTCAATCTAGTCGGTGCAGATCTCAAGCCGTTTGAGGACATGCTGACGCTTCAGTTTAAGCGGAAGGGACAAGGGGTTATTGATGAAAACATCGGCATGGCACGAGCAGGATGTAATTATGCCGCCGAAAATTTTACGCCATTCTCAACCTCATTTGTCAAACAAGACAAGCCGCTGGCCATCGTTGATGGAAACTCGGCAATGGCTATGGGTGGAGCCGCCGCAGGCGTCAAGTTCTACTGCGCTTATCCGATGAGCCCATCAACCGGTGTCCTGCACTGGATGGCTACAAACGCCCGTGATTTGGGAATTATGGTACGTCAGGTTGAGGACGAAATTGGCGTTGTGAATATGGTCATTGGCGCCGCCCATACAGGTTGCCGCGCCATGTGTGCAACCTCCGGTGGTGGATTCGCCCTGATGAGTGAAGCCATCGGCAGTGCAGCGATGATGGAAATACCGATCGTTGTTATTAGCGTCCAGCGAGGGGGCCCCTCAACCGGACTGCCGACCAAAACGGAGCAGGGCGATCTGTGGCAGGTGCTGGGCGCCAGCCAGGGGGATTTCCCAAAGATTATCGTCGCAACGACCAGTATCCTTGATGGCTTCAATACGATTCCAGAACTTTTCAATTTGGTCGATAAATATCAATGTCCGGGAATGGTCCTTTCCGATCTCACGCTCTCGATGGGATTCACAGCCGTCGATCCGGACGACATTAATTGGGAGCAACCGATAGATCGCGGCGAGTTGATCACCGAACCCAAAGATTCGGACGAGCCGTACAAGCGATACAAGGTAACCGACAGCGGCATCTCCCCTCGGGCGTTGCCAGGCACACCCGGGTACCTTCATGTGGTTGCCACTGACGACCACGACGAGGATGGTGGACTGATTAGTGATGAGTTTACGAATCCACACAAGCGTCGGGTTATCATGGAAAAACGACAGCGCAAAATGGACGGGATTGCTGCCGAGCTACCGCCGCCGACGCTTGAAGGACCTGAAGATGCAGCGCTCACCTTGATTGGTTGGGGGTCTACAAAAAGCGTCATCGGAGAAGCTGCCAGCTTGTTGAGGGCAGAAGGGCATAGCGTCAACCATATCCACTTCAAGTGGCTGTATCCAATGTCCGAAGAGAAGGTCAATCAGGTCCTCTCGAAATGTAAGCAGGCGATTATCGTCGAGTGTAACTACACCGGTCAGTTTGCCCGTTTCCTGCGTGGCGAGACGGGTTTTAAGGCTGATGGTCAGATTCGAAAATATGATGGTGAGCCGTTCATGCCGCATCACATTGTCGATGGAGCCAAAGAAGTGTTGGCCGGTAAAACTGATCTTTATGTACCTTATCAAGAAATTGTAGTTTGAGGAGGGTTAACATGGCAAAGCATGAATCCATCAAGGCAGTTCCAACAGCAAAGGATTTTCGGGGAAGCGTATCCCCCGACTGGTGCCCAGGTTGCGGCGATTTCGGTGTCCTGAGGGCGCTGGAGATGGCGTGTGCAAAGCTCGGACGTGAAAATCACGACTACCTTACGATTGGCGGGATTGGGTGCTCGTCTAATTTACCCGGCTACATCAACACGTATGGCATGCACACCCTTCACGGCCGGACATTGCCGATAGCCACTGGCGCCAAACTCGGTAACCACGATCTGACAGTGATCGTCACCGGAGGCGATGGCGACGGGTATGGCATTGGCGGGAACCATTTCGTACATACCATGCGCCGCAACGTGGATCTCCTGTACGTTGTGATGAACAATCAGATCTACGGCTTGACAATTGGGCAAGCGTCGCCCACGAGCCGAATGGGAATGAAAACCAAAAGTACCCCCTTTGGTAACGTGGAAGCGCCCCTCAACCCGGTTGCGATGGCAATTATCGCGGGGGCCACTTATGTGGCCCGAGGCTTCAGTGGTGATACCAGACACATTACTGAACTGATGTACCAAGGTATGGAGCACAAAGGATTCGCCTTAGTGGATATTTTTAGTCCCTGCATCACGTTCAATAAGGATAACACGTTCCCGTTTTTCAAACAGCGGGTGAAGAAGCTCGAAGAGATCGGGCATGACCCCAGCGATATGCAGGCCGCCATCGAGCAGGGGATGGTGTGGGGCGATGAGATTCCGGTCGGGCTGTTTTACCAGGATACGAGCCGGGCTCCCCTTGATGAACTTGAACCGGTTCTCGGTGAGGGTGGTCCAATCGCTCACCGTGAACTGGGCATCACCAAGGAACAGGGCGACGCAATCATCAAAAGGATGATGTAATTTCAATACTTCACACGCTTTCCGTAGGGGCAGAATTTCCGCTACGCTGATTATACAAAAACAGCCTGGAATCTGAAACTGATTTCAGGCTGTTTTCTTTTCCACAAGGAAGGTTACGAAAGATCAATGATTCTTGGCGCACATGTCTCCGCCGCCGGTGGCTTACACAACGCCATTCATAATGGCGAAGAACTGGCATGTGAGGCGATTCAGATTTTCCTGAAGAATCCAAACCGCTGGGTCGGCAAAGAACCGACTGAGGCTGACATAGATCAGTTTAGGGAGAGCTGGTGTGTCTCTTCCATTCGAGAAGTTCTGGTCCATGACATTCACCTGACGAATCTCGCGTCCCCTAAGACGGACGTCCTGGCCAACTCCCGGAAACAGTTTCGCTCGCAGATGCAACTCGCCGATCTCTGTGGAATCCCATATATTGTGACCCACATGGGGGCACATCTCGGTTCCGGCGAAGCGGGCGGTTTGCAGGTGCTCGGCAGCAGCCTCGATCTCCTCTTTGAGCAAACGGCAGGTGGCGAAGTGATCATCTTGCTGGAAACAACAGCAGGGCAAGGGACGAATCTGGGGCACCGCTTTGAGCATCTGCACATCCCAGCCGGGTCGAAACTT
>JAPUIP010000121.1 GCA_027296925.1 Candidatus Poribacteria bacterium
ACAGGTGGGTATCGTCACACAGGACGTTCAGCTTTTCAATGCAACGGTTCGTGAGAATTTGACGATTTTCAATCCGACAATCGCCGACGAGCGGATGCTGGCGGTCATCGAAGAACTTGGCTTATCGGCATGGTACCAATCGCTTCCGCAGGGACTGGATACGGTCATCACTTCCGGCGGGCTGTCGGCGGGCGAGGCGCAATTACTCGCGTTTGCACGGGTCTTTCTCAAAAATCCCGGAATCATCATCCTTGATGAACCCTCGTCACGACTCGATCCGGCCACCGAACAGCAGATTGACCGCGCTGTTCAGAAACTGCTCTACAACCGGACGGGCATTATTATCGCCCACCGCCTCGGTACTGTTCAGCGAGTCAACGAGATCATGATTCTGGAAGATGGCGAGGTTTGGGAACATGGAGAGCGTGAGAAGTTAGTTAAGGATCCAAATTCACGATTTTCACAACTCCTGAAAACTGGGCTGGAGGAGGTCATTACGTGACGACAAGGACAAGATTTTACGAAATGCCGGACGTTGTATAATTCCCCTCCTTACGAGCTTACTTTTACCCACAAGTTTTCAATGCTTTGTCGGAGTCTTGTGGAGTGCGGCTTTGGGCCCGCCGATAAATCGTCGGGCTATTGGGCAACGTCCGATGAATCGGACTTATAGAGTGTGTCAAAAGCCCGATTTATCGGGCGCCTTCTCCTATAGCTCGGCGACTTTATCGCCGAGCGAAAAGATCTGGGTAAAAGCAAGCCTTACGAAGTTAAGGGGAACTCCGTGACGACAGGACAGGCAGCCATCAAGTTGATCCGCTATCGCGCCGGACTCTTCTTGCTCACGATACTGTTCCGGGGGTCGGATGATCTCGTCCCATTTTTTACGGGATTGATCATGAAAGCGTTCTTCGATGCCCTCACCGGTGAAGCGGAGGCAGGCTTCACCCCATGGACCCTTGTGGCGTTGTACGTCGCCGTTGAGATTGGGGATCGAATTGTGCTGTTTGGATCTGCGGTCGTGTGGCCACGCTGGCGCTACGCCGTCGAATCCCTGATCCGCAAGAACCTGTTAACCGCCATCCTGAATGTGCGGGCGCCGCGCCAGATTTCAAGTGCATCGGGCGAGGTGACTAATCGTTTCCGTGATGATGTCCAGACGGTGGTCAGATATCTTGAGATCTACATTCATCTCTGGGGAAACCTCATCTTTGCCGTGCTTGCGATTATCTGGATGGTACGGATTAATGTAATCGTTACGCTCGTCACTGTCATTCCGAGCATCCTGATTGTGATTATTGTTGACGCGGCAAGGAAATACATTCAAAAATTTCGGACCGCGCAACGTGTGGCGACAGAGCGGTCAACAAACTTTATCAACGAGATGTTTCAAGCGGTGTTAGCGATTAAAGTGGCAACAACGGAGTCAAACGTCGTCTCGCATTTTCGCCGATTGAACGATGAGCGACGAAAATCCACGCTGATGGATAATCTGTTTGAACAGATTCTTCAGTCCATCAATTTTAATATCAGTAACATCGCAACCGGAGTTATCCTGATCCTTGTCGCGTCAAAGATGAAATCGGGAGAGTTCTCGGTGGGCGATATTGCGCTGTTTATAACCTACGTGGGTGAAGTCGCGAGAAGCGGTTCGCTGATTGGTCGGGTGATGACAAATCATAAACGCGCAGAGGTCTCTTTTGATCGCATGGCTCGGACAATCGATGACGACTCCGCAAAAACACTTGCCGAACATGGCCCGGTCTACCTTCGGCGGAACCGGCCTTTAATTCCGGTCCCGTGCAAGACGGCTGCCGATCACCTTCATGAACTGACTGTCAGCGGGCTGACTCATGTCTACGATGGGTCAACCAATGGCGTGCACGGGGTTGACTTCCAGATTCCGTCCGGTTCATTCACCGTGATTACCGGACGAATCGGGGCCGGCAAAACGACGCTGCTACGCACGCTTTTGGGTATGTTGCCGAAAAACGCCGGGGAGGTGCGTTGGAACGGGGAAGTCGTCGAAGATCTGAAATCGTTCTTCGTTCCCCCGCGCTGCGCTTACACCCCGCAGGTCCCGCGGCTCTTCAGTGAACCACTCAAGGACAATATCCTCATGGGCTTGCCAGACGATACCGACGCATTAGCCCAAGCCATTCAATTGGGTGTGATGGAGGAGGACCTCCCAACACTCGAAAACGGCCTGGAAACTGTGGTGGGGCCACGAGGTGTGAAGCTGTCGGGTGGGCAGATACAGCGGAGCGCGGCGGCACGCATGTTTATTCGTCCGGCGGAGCTTTTCGTTTTCGACGATATATCCAGCGCCCTCGATGTGGAAACCGAGCAGAAACTCTGGGAACGGCTCTTTGAAACGAAAAAGCCGACATGCCTTGTGGTTTCGCATCGTCGTCCGGCGCTGAGCCGCGCCGACCAGATCATCGTATTGAAAGACGGCCGGGTTGAGGCGGTGGGAAGCCTGGATGAATTGCTGCGTTCTTGTGAGGAGATGGAGCGGTTGTGGAGCGGGGATGTTGAGGGCTAAACCGCATCTGTATCAACTGAGGAAACTTGCCACTGAATGAG
>JAPUIP010000122.1 GCA_027296925.1 Candidatus Poribacteria bacterium
GACATCGCCTACACGGTTCCGGAGAGCCGTTTAGCCCATCAACCTGGTATCATCACCAGAACGGTCGAATCTTCTGTCGCGGCGTCACCGTCGCCTGGCAGCTTTACGGCGTCAACGAAGGGGACGGTGGATTCTGCATCGTGCCGGGAAGCCATAAAAGTCAGGTTCGGCCGCCGGTGGGGGTCATCACCGCCGACGACGATATGGGGCTCGTGTTGCAACCAGCGATGAAGTCCGGGGATGTCCTCTTCTTTGCGGAGACCGCTACGCATGGTACGCTCCCCTGGACAGGGAAAAGCCCTCGACGGTCTATCCTCTACAAGTACGCCTCCCGCGCCGCAGCACGCGCTGTCGGGCGGTTCTTCACTCCTGAAGAACGCTATGGCGAGTGGACGAAGGAACTGACGCCTGAGGGTCATTCCCTGCTCTACGGTCCAGGACATCACACCGGCAGCAGAAAGCGCCACGCGCTGGAATCCGATGGGGAAAAGGTCTGGCTTGCTGACTGAATGTCGTGCAGGAGATTTGAACCGCTATGGACAAACACGAACTTTACCTCTGGGATCTCACCGGATACCTGATCGTCAGAAACGTGCTCACCGCTGAAGAACTTGCGGCTGCCAACGCGGCGATCGACTATTGCCAGGACAAGATTCCGGTAGGGGAAGCGGGACTGGGCTCGAGGGGGTCTAATGCACTGAAGGGCACCGGCAGGCTTGAGATGCACGGACTCCTCGAACTCCCCAAGCCGCATTGCGAACCGTTCCGAAAGATGATCGCCCATCCGGCGTTGGTTACACGGTTAAATGTCATGTGCGGGAGGTATTTTCGGCTCGACCATGGGCCACTGATCATCGCCGGTGTCAAGGGAACCGAAGGTTTGACGCTACACGGTTCAGGAGAACCCCACAAACCCGTCGTTGCCTACCACCACCAGAACGGCACGCCTTACTGCGGCGGCGTTACCGTCACCTGGCAGTTGACCGACGTGGCCGAAGGTGATGGCGGATTTGTCTGCGTGCCGGGGAGTCACAAGTCCAGGTATCCGATGCCCGATGGCGTGCGGACCTGCGACGATGATCTGGGGGTTGTTATCCAGCCGCCAATGCAAGCTGGGGATGTCCTCTTCTTTATGGACGGCGCCCAGACGCACGGCACCCATCCCTGGCGGAGCGAAAACCCACGCCGGTCTGTCCTCATCAAGTATGCGGCCCGTGACGCCGTGCGCGGTGTTCCCAGAAAAGAACTGTTTCTCCCGGAGGTCTGGTGGGGAGAAGAAATCGTCGATGGCATGACCGAAGCACAGCGGGCCGTTATGTACGGTCCCGGTGTGCACCACGGCGGTGTCATCAAGCCCCTGACTGTGGATGAAGATGGAACGGTTCGGATTGAATAAGTGCATCATTCGCAAAAATCTGGATAAAATCCGTATCATAGTCGACATCGTGCCATACGGAATTTTTTCTGTCGAATCACAAGTTGAGGTGTCTTCTGTTCGCTTCGCTTGGAGGTAATCACACATGAATACTGACGATGGCAACACAGTTGCCCACGACTCCCCGGAATCGGCCGGCGGGTTTTCTCCGGCCGAGGTCACCATGGAGCAGCGAGATGGGATCAATCCAGCCGCGAATTCGGCTGCAGCGCGCGGTCAGCAAACGGACGGCGGTGCCCCAGTCAGCCGTGTGGACAACCTGCTGCGTCCGGAAGTACTGGCTGCCTTTGACCGCACGGCCTTCGAGCGCGATGGGTATTGGGTGTGGGAGGGTGTACTGACCGACGCCGGCCGTAAGCAGTGGACGACCAGCCTGCAGAAGCTGCAGCAAATGAACGATGACATCATCATGGATACCGACTGGGCCGCCATCGACTTCGCGGGGCGTGGACTGCAGCCGCCGCTGCCGGAGAAAATCACCCCGGAATTCAAGGTCACTTGCTGCGGCGGTTCTGAGCAAATGCGATTCATGCCACCGGGGCTCCGCCAATACATGCACGACCACGGGCTGTTCGGCCCGGGCCCGGCGTTGGTCACACGCGGGTTCGACTCGCTGGGGTTCATGCCAGAATATTTCCCGGGGGCTTATGACGACTTCATCATGGATGTCACCACCAGCCACCCGCAGATGATGGAGCTATTCAGGAAACTCTTCGGCGAACGCTTCGTGCTCGACCATTGCCTCATGCTCAATCGGGCGCCTGGCTCGAGAGGCCGGCGCTGGCATGCTCACCAGTATCGGGATGGACAGTACGAGGTCGAAGATCCTATCGGCACCGGTACCGCGGTTACCACCGAGTTTCTGCAGCACCAATGTATCCGAACGCTCTGCTACCCAGAAGGTGCAGCCATTGAGGATGGCGGGGAGTTTGGGATTATCCCAGGTGTCCATCTCTACCGTATTCCATACAAATGGAGCACGGAGCGAACCGATGGTGACGCCGCCATGCAAGCAAATTGGCTGAAGGGAAAGACCCACCCCATCACCGGTAAGCCGTTGGGGATGCGACACTTGTCGCTACCCCCCGGGAGCATGGTTTCGTTTGTCCATCATATGCCGCATCATGTCGGCTACCGCCAGCCAGGGACCCCGACTCGGTGGGGCCTGCTGATGGCATACCGGACCCCGGACCCCGCAGCGCGTCCGGCCAAGTGGACATCAGGTGTGCCAGCCCATTGGGTAGAGCGTACCGCCGCGAAAGGATTGCTCTCCGCTGCGGCACGCCGCGTGTTTGAGGGGGACAACCTCCTCGCCTGATTGGAGAAGAGAATGGACGAACGTGAACTATACTTTTGGGATCTGACCGGCTATCTGATCGTTCGGAATGTACTGACATCCGAAGAGGTCGTTGCCGCTAACGAAGCGATTGACCACTTTGCCGATCGCATCCAGATTGGTGAAGACAATCAGGGCGCCAGAGATTCGGAGACATTGCGGGGCACCGGGCGGCCCACGCTGGGCGGATTGCTGGAACTTCCCAAACCGTATTGTGACCCCTTCCGAAAAATGCTCGCGCATCCAGCAGTCGTGATGCGTCTGAACGTCATGTGCGGCAGGTATTTTCGGCTCGACCACGGCCCGCTCTTGATTGCCGGCGTGAAAGGCACGGAAGGGCTGACGTTGCACGGCTCCGGAGAACCCCACAGACCCTACGTTGCGTACCATCATCAGAATGACGTTCCCTACTGCGGTGGCGTTACGGTCACCTGGCAACTGACTGACGTGAAAGAAGGCGATGGCGGATTCGTCTGCGTGCCGGGGAGTCATAAGTCCCAGTATCCCATGCCCGATGGCGTGCGGACCTGCGACGACGACTTGGGCACCGTCGTCCAACCCGCGATGAGTGCCGGAGGTATCCTTTTCTTTATGGACGGTGCGCAAACGCACGGCACACATCCGTGGCAGAGCGAAGCCCCCCGTCGGTCCATCCTCTTCAAGTACGCCGCGCGGAATTCGGTTCGGTCCGGCCCAGCGAGGGCTCTCGCCATGCCTGAAGTGTGGTGGAATGCGGAACTGGTAGAAGGGATGACTGAGGTGCAGCGCGCGGTTATGTACGGGCCCTACTCGAATCACGCCGGCGCCGTTCCCTTCCTCACTGTGGACGAAGATGACGTCGTTTGCCTTGAAGAATAGCAAATTACGCCCGGCTGGCGGTACAATCCAACGCATCTGATGACATCCCAAAATAACAGGAGACATTCACTTTGTCCGAACAATCTCCCCTGAAGCATCCGCCCTTCCGTAGCAGCGGAACTTTTACTCCCGACATCATTGAAGATATCCAAGTCAAAGCCGATTTGGGCCGATACCGCATCCGCGGTTTTGGGACGCTCCGCGAACGGCAATGGGCGACGTTCGACGATCTGACCTTCATTCCCTGCACACTGACGCGCATCCCACTTGAAGGCTACCGCGAACGCTGTTCGTCCAAGACCCTGCTCGGCACCCGCTTCGCCCAAAAACCGATTGAACTTGACATTCCGATCATGATTACGGGGATGAGTTGGGGCGCCCTCTCCTACAACGCCAAAGTTGCCCTTGCGAAAGGGGCGAACATCGTCGGCTCCTCGAACACCACCGGCGACGGCGGGATGCTGATGGCAGAACGCGAGCAGAGCAAGGTCCTCATCTACGAAGTTCTGCCGTCCCGCTACGGTATCGACGTTCATCACTTGCGAATGGCAGACGCGATCGAGTTGACGATCGGGCAGGGCGCGAAGCCGGGAACGGGTGGACTACTGCTTGGCTCGAAGGTATTGGATACCATTGCCGAGCAGCGGGCTCTGCCCATTGGTGTGGACCAGCGTAGCCCGGCGCGGCATCCTGACTTCCTTGGCCCCGATGATATGATTATCAAAATCGAAGAACTGCGGGAAGCGACCGACTGGCAGGTGCCGATTTTCGTGAAAATGGGAGCGACCCGGGTGTTCGATGACGTGAAGCTAGCGGCAAAGGCGGGCGCGGATGTCATTGTTGTGGACGGCATGGAGGGCGGCACGGGCGCATCGCCCGAAATCTGTCAAGAGCATACCGGCATCCCGACGCTTGCGGCTGTGTGTGAGGCGCGCGCGGCACTCGAAGATCTCGGGTTGTATGGCGAAGTGCAACTCATCATCGCGGGGGGCATCCGCCACGGCGCGGACGCGGCAAAGGCGATGGCGCTTGGCGCCGATGCCGTCTATATTGGCACCGCAGCACTGATCGCGCTGAACTGCAATAAGCCCCTCTATGTTGAGGATTACCACGCGCTTGGCGCGGAGCCGTATTCCTGCCACCACTGTCATACCGGACGCTGTCCTGTCGGCATTACAACGCAGGAACCCGAGCTGATGCAACGCCTCGATATTGACGAAGCGGCGGAGCGGGTCGCCAATCTGCTGCAAGCGATGACCTCGGAGATTCAGATTCTGGCCCGCGCCTGCGGCAAGGCGGACATGCATGACCTTGACCCCGAAGACCTGCGGGCGTTGAGCCTGGAGGCATCAATGATTTGCGGAATTCCGCTGGCTGGCACCAATCGTGTGTTCGGTGGTGGCCCCGGCTGGAAGGAACGTGAGTAATC
Organism: Candidatus Poribacteria bacterium; assembly: GCA_027296925.1. Lineage (GTDB taxonomy): Bacteria > Poribacteria > WGA-4E > WGA-4E > PCPOR2b > JAPUIP01. Next base: position 5,059 of record JAPUIP010000122.1, read on the forward strand.
AACCCCACGCGCATCAAAAAATTCAACCGCAAATAGCTACGAGAAAGGAGTCGTGATAATGACACTGGATCAAGTTAAAGCGTTAGTCGAAGAAAAGGGCATCGAGTTTTTCCTCTGTTCCTTCGTGGAGATGACCGGTGCGCCAAAAGCAAAGGTGGTTCCATCGACCAATCTCGACGAGATGGCCGCAGAGGGCGCCGGCTTTGCCGGATTCGCGGCAGGCGAAATAGGTCAGGGACCACACGACCCGGACATGGCGAGCATTCCGGACTTTAACTCACTCACGATTGTACCGTGGCGGCAAAACATGGCGTGGGT
>JAPUIP010000123.1 GCA_027296925.1 Candidatus Poribacteria bacterium
CCTTGCCACGGACCGGTTTGTGGCTTCGCCTCATAATCTATTATTTTTTTCACCATCGCATCCAACTCGTGCGGAAACTGCACCGACAATCGCCCAATAAACATATCTGGCAATGGATCGTCACCGATGATGGTAACGAAACGGTGGTCCATCGCCGTTTCCCCACTTTCGGGTGACCAACCATGAAATGTGGGAACAGCGATCGGGTAGAGGTCGTAGCCCCTCTGCAACTCTTGCTGGTAAAACTTCACAACCGCCCCTTTGTAGTCATAGTGGGCATCGCCGACCAACAGGACATACGTCGGCTTGGGGGCGCGCCAGCTTGTGTAGGCACCGCGTAAAAACTTCTGAATGGCGATGGGATTGAAAACCCCATGACTGAATTGATCATAGACTTCCTCAACGTCCACGACCATGACGGCTAAGCCCTGCGATCTCCGAAACGCAGCGAGTGGCTGGATGCTATCGATAAAATCACTGTGAGAGATGATGATGTAATCAGCCTGATTGGCGGGATTTCTGAGCGAAGACGGTTTGGCGGGAAAGATGCGCGACGTCCGAGCGTATCGCCCGTCCTCAACCACGAAGTAGCTTGTTGGCTGTGTTACGTTATCCTCGAAGATGATTTGGAAGGTCGCTCCCTGCCGATCAATCTTCCCATCAACAAGCTTGGCGATGAGGCTTCCAGCACGAATCTGGTAGACATCAACGTCCGCGCTATGCAGGTTCGTCACCCGATACTGGACGGTCCCAGCCGTTCGCGGTTCGGTCTCGGAGTTAAATTCGAGTGTGCCGTTGTCAGCCTCGAAAGTGTGCCAGTAGTCGATCTCAAACCAGTCCAGGTAGAAATCAGCTTCGCCAGCCGGTGTCCCGTTCCGATCCTCAGCAATAATCGTTAAGAAATCTGTATCATTCGGATGAATGAGACGGCGTTGCTCAACGTCACGACTGATCAAGGGAGCGGCTTGTTTCCGCCATTCAACAACTTGTCCCAGTTGTACACCATTGAACAGGATACGCGCCTGGTGCCTTGCGTTTCCCCGACGTGACGCCCCCTGAAACTTAATGCGAATTTCAGCGTTTCGTCCGATCTGCTGGCGGGGTGCAGCGCGCGGAAGTTGAATTGGAAAATGCTTCTCCCGGAATCTTTCATCGGCTCCACCGGTTAAGCCGGTCCAGAAATAGTGGTCCGCTAATTCAAACGTGACATCGAGCAGGCGATCGTGTTCACGGTCTCGTTCAAAGCGTTCCGTTTTCTGGAACGCAACGGGGCTCGGCGCGTTCGGCGTTTGTGGTTGCGCATTCTTAGGGTTCACCCGTGAGTTACCAATACCACCCCAACTCAGCCAATACACGTTATCATCGGTGAATTTATTGCCGATGAGGGCTTGACCGTAAAAGACAATCGAATCCTCCGGACCAAACCGGCCGTCCTCATCCCGATCAAAAACATACACACCCACCTCTCGCCCACCATTCTCCATCTTGACCGTCTGGAGCTCGATGCGCGCCGGATCGGCGCCAGCACGCCTGAGCTCGCTATAGGTTATTTCGTAGATATCCGTTCGGTTGACCAGGATTTTATATCGCTCTTCGATCGCACTCTGAAATGCAGGAGCAGCCGGAACGCGGTACGCCTGACGTTGCGGATTTTGCCGCCACGCCTTCGCCTGATTGTAATTGAGTAGCTTAGCTTGAAAGAGTTGCTCAAATGGCTGTGATGATGCGATGAATGCGGCGGGCGCAGCAGAGGCTAAAGTCGGGGGATTGAAGTGAATGCGCACCACCAGTTCGCGATAGATTTTGATTTGGGAGGTGGCGGGATTATACTGAATGGGCTGAATCTGCAGCCGTGCGACACGCTGGTCACGGATAAAGCCGATCGGAACAACCTCGACTAACTTGACGGGCTCGAAGCGATTGCGGCGATAAAAGTCGGTGTCAAGCTCAAGAGCGGGTTGGCGATTGTCGATTGTGGAGCGCCGGGCTGGAGCAATACGCTGGGTTTGGCGAACCTCAGATTGTGAACTGATAACGCTTGCATACGGAGAGGCGCCGACCGGAATCCCAACGAGCTGTGCGTAAACAGGCAGACTGGGACGCCCGGCCTCCATCGTGAACATTGCTCCCGCAAAAGAGATCTGCGTAAATGCGCGTCCGTCGATTTCTACTTGACCGAACCGTAGCTCCGGCAATTGAAATTTGAGGACGAGGCTATCCGCATTGCTCTGGATAATTTGGATTGGTGATTGGGCGGCGGGCGTGGAGGCGTATATGCCAGAAAGGCTGAGAACCGGAAGCACGCAAAACATCAGACGTAAAACGCAAAGCATAAAATGTGAAACGTGAAGCCCTCGTCTTCTCTTTTTGGACATGCTTCCAATTTCCTCTAAACTGACCAACAGATTCTGAAAAACGAGCTACCGCAAGCGACATTGACAACCTACGCTCCAGCAAGCGCATCAGCGATCTCTTCCGCGGGGTAACTCAACGCCTCACCACCGGTGGCTATCAAGATCTCCTCTGCGCTGAGAACCTTTTCTGCGCTGCCATGGATGACCTGGCCTTCCTTACCCTTCTCGCCCCGCTTGATCGACTTGATGGAGGCTTCGGTGAGCATAGTCAATCCGTTGCGGCGTCGTTAGTGCATAAGCTGTACCCGACGCGACGCTTTTCCACCAGGAGAATTTTCTCTAATCCTTCAGCTTTGGCAGCTATCGCCGCGGAAAAACCGGCGCTCCCACTGCCGATAATAATCAAGTCGTAATGAGGCGTATTTGTCTCAGTCATATCAAGACACTCCTCCGCTAACAGATCGTAGGGCGCACTAGATACAGATGGACTTCCGAGGAAGATTGGTAAGCAGAACGGCTAGGTCGAGGGGAGATGGGTTACTTTGACAATGATTGCGGAAAAACACCCGCAGCATCACTCATTGCAGTGCGGAGTTGGAATCGGCGGTTTGAAGGTTCGCGACCGACGAATTGACAATCGGTAAGCCGAAGGGATTGTCAATTCGTCTACACATCGCGTGCTGGGGAGGAAATGATTCGATAAAGGGTGGAGGCTTTACCTTTTGGGACGTTGCCAGATGGGACTTCTAGCACTTCATATACAGATTCTCCCTCTCCCCGAAAGGTAATCGATAGCGTGTCGCCAACGGCAAGTTCTTTGCCTGCCTTCGCTGACTGACCATTGACTAAGACGCGGCCACGATTACAAATCGAGTTGGCAACGGATCGGCGTTTAATGATGCGGCTCACTTGTAGGAATTTGTCCAGGCGCATCGGGTTTCCTCAAAGCCACGTCTGACATTTCATCCGGTACGTTATCACCAGTGACGTCCTTGTTCTCAGGCGCATCGGGTTTTTTCAGAGCGAGGTCCAACACTTCGGTCATGTCCCTGACCTTGTAAAACTGAAGGTTATTCCGAATCTCTTCAGGAATTTCGGGGAGGTCTTTATCGTTATCCTCCGGGATAATGATGTTCTTAATGCTATTGCGGTGAGCCGCTAAAACCTTCTCCTTCAATCCCCCAATCGGAAGGACACGCCCGCGCAGCGTGATTTCGCCGGTCATGGCGATATCCTTGCGAACTTCCCTGCCTGTCAGTGCCGAAATCATTGCGGTTGCGAGAGTAATGCCCGCTGAAGGTCCTTCTTTGGGAACAGCCCCTTCCGGAATATGAATGTGGATGTCATGTTTCTCGAAGTGGAAATCAGTGGGAAGCGAAAGGAGATCTGCACGGGATCGGATATAGGCAAGCGCGGTTTGAGCGGACTCACGCATGATCTCCCCAAGTTGGCCGGTCAATGCCAACACGCCATCCCCTGTCATCTGGGTCGCTTCGATCGCAATGATATCGCCACCAGCTTGGGTATAGACCATGCCCGTTGCCACACCGACTTCATCGCGTTCTTCGGCTTTTCCCCGAATAAATTTCGGCGGGCCCAGATATTCTTGCAAATCAGCCACATCAACATGGATATTCTTCTCGTTATTGCCCTCTTTCACAACTTCTCTTGCGACTTTGCGACAAATACCCGTGGTCTCCCGTTCCAGGTTCCGAACACCCGCTTCGCGAGTATACTTATGAATAATTTCAAAAATTGCGTCATCCGAGAAACTCAGGAACTCCTCTTTCAGTCCATGCGCTTTAATCTGTTTAGGAATCAAGAACAGGCTGGCGATTTTGTGCTTTTCATACTCTGTGTATCCGGGCAGTTCGATGATCTCCATGCGATCTAGCAGGGCCGGCGGGATGGTAACCTGCGTATTCGCCGTCGTGATGAACATGATTTCCGAGAGATCAAATTGCACATCCAGATAGTGATCACGGAAGGTATCATTCTGTTCGGGATCTAAAACTTCAAGCAGGGCAGAAGCGGGGTCTCCGCGAAAGTCCATACTGATTTTGTCGATCTCGTCCAAGAGGAAAAGTGGGTTCTTCGATTTGGCATCCCGCAGCCCTTGAAGAATCCGCCCCGGCAAAGATCCGATGTAGGTGCGACGATGCCCACGGATTTCAGCTTCATCATGGACACCTCCCAGAGACATGCGGATAAAATTACGGCCGGTTGCTCTGGCAATCGATTTGCCCAATGACGTCTTGCCTACACCAGGCGGTCCCACGAAACAGAGAATAGGCCCTTTGAGTTTCTGGACCAGTTGTAGAACGGCAAGATATTCCAGAATGCGCTCCTTCGGCTTGTCCAATCCGTAATGGTCTTCTTCCAGGATGCGCTCCGCTTCATTCAAGTCGATTTTATCCTCGGTTCGTTTCGTCCAGGGAAGGGCGAGGAACCAGTCGATATAGGTTCTGATGACACCACTTTCGGCAGACATCGGTGGCATCTGTTGCAGCCGATCCACCTCTTTTAAGACTTTTTCTTCGGCTTCCTCGGTCATACCCGCCGACTTAATCTGTTCACGCAGTTCATCAATCTCAGCGACATCGTCGCCCCGGCCGAGCTCCTTCTGGATTGCCTTCATCTTCTCCTGAAGGTAGAACTCTCGGTGCGTCCTCTCGACCGACTTGCGGACCTGGGTGTTGATTTTCTCGTCTAGCTTGAGTAGATCCAATTCTTCTTTCAAAATCTCGATCGTCACCTGAAGCCGCTTAATTGGGTTAATCTCATCTAACACTCGCTGCAACTTATCGGAATCGATGTTCATGAAGTTTGCAATCGAATCGGCGAGATAGCCCGGTTCCGCCTCCCTTTGAACAACCATCAGGGATTCAGCCGGTATCTGTTGTCGATTGGCTTTGGCATACGCCTCGAAATCCGAAATTGCCGCCTTCATCAACGACTTTGCTTGCTTGGATTGATCCGATTCCTCCGGCACAATCTTGACCTCTGCTTTGAGGAAACCATTTGTCTCGAAGCAGCGGAGCATGATTGCGCGGCTATACCCTTCGATTGCAATACGGATGGTTCCATCCCCCGGATCATAAGAATCTGTGATGCTTGCAGCGGTACCGACACGATAGAAATCATCCGGATCAGGGTTTTCTTTTTCTGTCTCTTTCTGATTCAGCAGAATAACGTCCTGATCCGCACGCGTGGCATATTTTGCCGCCCGAACTCCTATCTGACGAATGACATTTAAAGGTGTATTCGCGCGTGGAAAAATGACTTTGCCGGGGAGGGGAATAACTGGGAGGATGCAAACTTCATCAACCGGATGGTTTGTGCGTGAGTCTGGATTCATAGGTGAACTCCTGTGAACTGACGGTTTACCCAAGAGCCCGTTGAAAGCCCAATCGATGTAAGGCTCTGAAATGTGATGTAAAACTGCCGAACTCTGCGACAATTCCCACTCATCACATGAAGTGTGAATTGTCAATTCAGTTAGGCGCTTAGGGCTTCCCGTTCGCCTTCGTAAATCAGCGAGGGCGATTCATTTTTCAGGATGGCCTCTGCTGTGATGACACACTCTTTGATGACTTTGGAGGAAGACGGAATTTCATACATGACATCGAGCATCAAGTTTTCGAGGATCGCCCGCAATCCCCTGGCGCCGGTCTCATGTTTAATCGCTTCTTGGGCGATGGCACTTAATGCGTCTTCGGCAACCCGCAGATTCACGTTATCGTAACGGAAGAGTTGGCTATACTGCTTGATCAGCGCATTTCTGGGCCCTGTCAAAATCTGAATCAGCGCCGATTCATCGAGGTCATGGAGTACAGCAACAACAGGCAGGCGTCCGACAAATTCTGGAATAAATCCGTATTTAATCAAGTCTTTCGGGGCAAGCAGCGCAAGAGTTTCATGAATCTTTTTGTTATCTTTGGCTTGCACCTGAGAGCCAAATCCCATCCCTTGCTTTCCAATTCGCTGTTGGATAATCTTATCAAGACCAATAAAGGTGCCGCCGCATATAAATAAGATCTTTGAGGTATCGACTTCGATAAATTCTTGATGCGGATGCTTCCGTCCTCCCTGCGGTGGAACGTTCGCCGTTTTGCCTTCCAGGATCTTCAACAAGCCTTGTTGGACGCCTTCTCCTGAAACATCCCGTGTGATAGACGGATTTTCAGATTTACGACTAATCTTGTCGATCTCGTCAATATAAATGACACCTGTTTCGGCACGCTTCACATCGCCGTCCGCGGACTGGACCAGCTTCAGAATAATATTCTCAACATCTTCGCCCACATATCCGGCTTCCGTGAGTGTCGTCGCGTCAGTCATCGCAAAAGGAACATTCAAGATGCGCGCTAGGGTTTGGGCGAGAAGGGTCTTCCCTGTGCCTGTAGGGCCAATCAGCAGGATATTGCTTTTGTCCAACTCAACGTCTGAATCTCTGCGAAATTTCAGCTTTTTGTAATGATTATAGACGGCGACAGATAGGACCTTCTTCGCTGGATCCTGACCAATGACATACTCATCAAGCTGCGCCTTAATTTGAGCAGGAAGCGGGAGGGACAACCGATCCGAAGTGGAAGTGGATGCGACCGCGCCTTCCGTCTCGTATAGATCGGCGAGGATGTCATTGCATAACCCAACGCATTCGTCACAAATGTAAACTTGTGGCGAACCTGCAATGAGTTTACGAACGTCATCCTTTCCTTTATTGCAGAAGGAACACCGTACATCATCGTCAACGATACCGCGCATGAAAGCCTCCAAATGTGTTTGATGATTAGGAGCGCAGCATGGCAGCCCCTACTGTTTGACGCGATACGCACTATACACTCGGTATCACGTCCTCGGTGGACCGATGAGAAATGACGGAATCAATGATACCGTATTCATGTGCTTCCTGGGCGGCCATGTAGAAATCGCGATCCGCATCGGCTTGAATCTTCTCCAGTGCTTGGCCGGTATGCCGAGCTAAAATTTCATATAACTGGCTCCGGATACGAAGAATTTCCTGGGCATGGATACTGATATCAGATGCCTGACCGCTAACACCACTGATAATGGGTTGGTGAATGAGAATGGTAGAATGCGGCAAGGAATACCGTTTACCAGCCGTACCACCAGAGAGTAAAATCGCCCCCATACTGTACGCCTGACCGACACACCACGTTTGAATATCCGGTTTAATATACTGCATCGTATCATAGATTGCTAATCCTGCGGAGACCGACCCTCCCAGCGTATTTAAGTACAGGATGATATCGGAATCGGGGTTTTTGCTCTCCAGGAAAAGCATCTGAGCGATGACGCTATTCGCAACAGCATCGTCAATCGTTGAACCGATCATAACGATCCGATCTTCCAGTAGCCGGGAGTAAATATCGTAGGACCGCTCGCCACGACTGGTTTGTTCCACAACAATCGGAACAAGATTCATTCCAGAAACTCTCCTCAAATCGAGATAAGATGCGCCTATGAAATAATCAGCGACCGTTTAGCAGAAGCGCGTTGAATGAGGAATCGATAAATCTTATCGTCCCTCAATGTAGTCCGAAACTCCTCCAAACGATTGTTTGCTTTCAGCAGGCTCGCATATTTTTGGGCGTCGCGATTCTGCTGTTCCGCAATCAGCCGAATTTCTATATCCAGTTCATCATCCGTGACTCTGATGCGCTCACGGTCAGCGATGGAATCGAAAATCCAGGACTGTTTCGTTTGCCGAATTGCATCTTCACGCAACTCTGTCGGCAGCTTTTCCATATCGATGCCCGCCTGTTCGGGGGTTTGTCTATCGCGCCGGAGCTGTTGCTGCACATTCTGAACCGTTTGTTGCACATGTTGATCGACGATGGAGCCGGGAATTTCAATCTCCGTTTTTTCGATCAACTGTTGAAGGACCTCTTCTCGCTGACGCTGGTAGAGCATTGCTTTCTGCTCCTCGACCAGATTATTCCAGATTGCGCCATAGAGCTGATCGTAATTTTCGTATTCCAGATCTTTGGCAAACTCATCATCCAGGGGCGGGAGATGCTTCTCGGTAATTGCGTGCAGGGCCACGTTAAACACAGCATGTTTCCCGGCGAGCTCCGGGTTTTGATGGTTCAAATCGAAATCCGCCTCAACTTCCCGGGTTTCATTCGCACGCATACCTATTAATCCGGACTCAATTGCGGGTAAGAGTGTTCCTTTACCCAGTTCGACATCCATATCTTCTCTGCGTCCATCCGTAATGGGTTTTCCATCCACGAAGCACTCCCAGTCTATTCTCACAGCGTCGCCTTCCTGGACCAGTCGATCTATCTCAAGCGGCGTATATGTCGCATGTTGCGCCTGCAACCTATGGATATACGCATCCACATCCTCGCGAGGGACATTCGCAGGCGACTTATCAATCTCTAACTCTTCGTACTCCGGGAGAACAAAATCAGGCTTGACATCAACAACCGCTTCAAATGCAAGCGGCTGATTCTCCTTAATTTCCATCTGGTGCATGGGGGGCGAAATATCAAGGTTACCCAGAGGAATCAGCCGTTCGGAAATCAACGCTTGTTCATAAGCGGGTGGGACAAGATTTTGGATGGCTTCAGCTTTAACGTGTTCTGCAAATCGCGCTTTAAGAATGCTAGAAGGGACCCTTCCTTTGCGAAAGCCGGGCACTGAAACTTTTGTCCGCAACGCCTTATAATTACGCTCAAGCTCTTCGTTGACCTCGTCGACAGCGATTTCAATGCGCAAGCGCACACAACTGTTTCCCAGCTTTTCAACTTCAACCTTCAAGTAAACCTCCAGCTTTTATCGGGAAAGGCATTGAGTGGGCGAGGAGGGACTTGAACCCTCACGGAGAAAACTCCAATAGATCCTAAGTCTATCTTGTCTACCAATTCCAACACCCGCCCACACGAAAAGAGTGCGCCGTAAAGGAATCGAACCTTCAACCGCCTGATTAAGAGTCAGATGCTCTGCCTGGTTGAGCTAACGGCGCACGAGGGAAACGCGCCCGGAGGGATTCGAACCCCCAACTTATAGATCCGAAGTCTATTGCTCTATCCAATTGAACTACGGACGCATTGGATAACGGATTCATGGAATATTAAAGACCGTATCTCGCTCTTCAATATTCGATGGGGATGGGGTGGGTGATGGGATTTGAACCCACGACCACTTGATCCACAGTCAAGTGCTCTACCCCTGAGCTACGCCCACCATACGAAAAGAAAATACGCCCGGCAGGATTTGA
>JAPUIP010000124.1 GCA_027296925.1 Candidatus Poribacteria bacterium
CCGGCCAGGTTGAAGGCGGCGTAAGTATCCGTCACATCCACCAGATGAACCCCTTCACCCCACCCCGACTGCATCCACCATTGCAGCCATTCAAACATCGCCGTTGCGCCGGTGGAAGTGGTTGTCATATACCATTCTTCGGCTTTGACATGCGCGCAGACTCCGTCGTTCAGTACCACGCCTTCGTCGTTGCACATGACGCCGTACCGAATCCGTCCCACGCGGAGATTCCGCCACTGGTTGACGTAGGTGCGTTCGAGCAGATCGGGCACGCCGGGACCGGTAAGCTGTAACTTGCCCAACGGACTGACGTCGATTAAGCTGACGCGCTCACGTACGGCTTGCACTTCGGCTGCCGGATTCCCATAATGGTTGGGACGCAGCCAGAGTCCTGCCACCATCATTTTGGCGTCCTGAGCCAGATGCCAATCGTGGACGGGAGTCACCTGCACAGGTTCCATGTTCTGTCCGGCGAGTGCGCCCAGCGTCACCGGTGTGGTTGGCGGTCGTGCCGTCGTCGTACCGGTTTCCTCCACGGTCCAACCGTTGGCGCGGGCGCAGAGGTGGATAGTGTTCATCGAACACATCGCCCCCTGACACGGTCCCATGGAAATGGTGCTGTAGCGCTTGAGGAGTTCAATGCTGTCATACCCCTCTGCAATCGCCGTTTCCAAGTCGGTGTCGGTGACGTCCTCACATAAACAGACAAACCGCTTCTTTTTACCGGGAACGCTCACGCGGGCAGAGGTCCGGGGCGATTCGACTATTTTCCGCTCGGTCAGTGCGGATACTTCGTCCGCGTCCGGTGCACTCCCCAAACCGGCAAAGGCAGCGGCATGTAATCCCGCCAACCGGCCTTCAGCGATCTGCGTCTCAACGGCATGTGTTCCGGCGGCCCGACCTGCCACGTAGAGCCCCGGTGGGGTCGTGACCGGCAATATTTCCGCGCGTTCTTCGTCGTATGCCGATTTCCCACCTGCCATATAAACCAGTTCCGTCGCAGGCGTCCACCCCACACTGATCGCAATCAGATCGCATTTCAGCGTTTGCGACAGAGATGCCCGAACTGCGCCCTCCGCGTCAATAGGGACGACCCTCGCTCCTTTGACCACACCTGGACCGAGTGCTTCCAAAATGGTATGCCGATAAAAAACCGGAACCCCAACATTCGCGAGCCCGTCCCTGTATGGGCTCGCGCAGGCGTCACGGCCCCGTTCATCCACAATCGCCGCGACGGTAACGCCTGAAGCCTGGAGGTCGGCGGCTACGTCCCAGCCATCGTCGTTGGCCGTCACAACCACAACCTGTTTGCCGGGTGCCACGCCGAAGAGATGCAGCAGACGTTGTACGGCGCTTCCCAACATCACGCCCGGCAGATCGTTGTTGTCGAAGATAAGCGGAGTTTCGTAGGCGCCGGTCGCCACCACCGTTGACTTCGCTCGAATCTTGAATAAGCGCGACCCGTTGACGGCCGAAAGCCAGTTGTCCTGATAGCAACCGAGGACAGCGGTGTCGGCGAAAACCGTGACATTCGGCTGCTGGTTGAGAATTTCGAGCGGATCCGACAGATACTTGGGCTCGCACAAATCGGAGGATGGGGGAAAGGTAAAGCGGAGATGGCCGCCCAGGGCGGGGTTCTCGTCGAAAAGCAGTACGCGAGCACCCTGTTCCGCTGCTGCCAGCGCTGCGCTGATTCCCGCCGGGCCGCCGCCGACCACGGCAACATCGGCATGCAGGTACTGTTTATCAAACTCGCCCGGAGGCGTGTTGATATTGACTTCGCCCAGACCCGCAGCATGACGTAAGGTGCGCTCGTAGAGGGGCCATAGCGACTGAGGACGAATGAAAGTCTTGTAGTAAAACCCGACAGGCATCAAGCGCGACCCCAGTTCGGTTAGGGACATCAGATCGTGCTCAAGCGACGGCCACACGTTTTGCGGACGAACGTCCATTCCCGCTTCCACCGGACGGGTACAGGCGCGGACGTTCGGTTCATCGCCTACCTGTACCAGGCAATTCGGACAGTGCCCCGCGCAACAGAGCAGTCCACGCGGGCGATGATACTTGAATGAGCGGCTCAGGACTTTGACATCCGCCGCCGCCAGTGCGGAGGCAATCGTGTCGCCCGGGTGAGCGCTGTACACCTTGTCGTTGAAAGAGAACTGAATCGTTGTCGCGCGATCGACAATCTCACCCTGTTTCGGGGCAAGGCGATTGGAGGTTGTTTTCGGTTGTTTGGTTTGCATGTGCAGGGGTGCAATAAAATTTGGGGTATGATAGCGAATTCAGTCTATACCATTCTAACTGAAATGTCTCATGAAGTTTAGAGTTGCTCCAAAATCACTGCGGGACGGGAGCAACCCAATCCTTGAAAAGGTTAGCGGGACCTGTTTCGGCTCAGTAGCTTCTGGCGTGAGATCCGGATAGCTCTGTCGTTTCCAAATTACGGCGACTCGACCGGCGCTGTTCCCTCTGAACGATTAGACCAAAGGTAGGTCCTTTCAACCACGTTCGTGCGTGTATGTCGATCCGCTAAGAACCAGAGACCGCAGCCGGCGTTGTGATACCACCACTCCGTTTGCGCGCCCATGGCGTTCTGACGAAAATAGAGATAGCGCGCCCACGCCGCATCACTGGCGTCCGCGGGTTGTTTAGGACGCGGGTTGTATTCACCACCAAAGCGAAATTCACTGACGTTTCGGGCCCCGCAGTTGGGGCAGTTCAGGATAAGCATAGCCACTCCTTCGGGACTGGAGAGCGTCCCACTGTCTTCCAGAAATTGCTAGAACTTCTCTGCGTCGGGTTGTGTTCGCCGTTGACGATAGAGGTCTCGGTCAACAGCGCGCGCCATCGCCTGTTCGTTCAGGCTTTCGCTGAGAAACGCTTTGAGTTGGCTGGCGACATCCATCGGCCGTTTCAAGGTGTCCTGGTATGCGACATAAAGCGTTGGAATCTTTTGGGTGGCGAGCCGGTTTTTAATTTGCCGCAATTGACGGGCAAATACCTCACGCAGGCGTTCGTCGGACAGGGCGCCGCCGCTGCGGTCTTGACGTTCGAGCATCTTGTTCTGCGAGGCGATCACCTCGTCGAGCGCCCGCTCCATGAAGACGATACGGTAGTTAAGTTCAGTTGGCAAAAATGGAAGGAGTTGCGCGATGATTTTGACCGCTCTGCCTTTTGCCTTCGGAAGCCAAGAACGATTGGTGCGCAACCGTTTGACCCGCTCGAACTCAAAATAGCCGCGCGGGTTATCGGCGTCCGCTTCGCGTATCGCGTCGGTGAGACAGGGATGACCACCGGCGTGGAGCATCTGCATCATCAGTGATGTACCGGAACGCGGGAGACCGGAAACCACCGTAATGAACGCATCATCGTCATCAGTGGAAGCTTCTGCTTGGACAATATCGGTTTGTGTCACTGTGGCGTTCTCCTTGACAATTACTGGTTCTGGCTCGATAGGCGCGGCGCCCGTCCGGTGTAAATCGTGGTTCTCATGCCGTCTGCCGTTCTCCTCACTGAATGTGCGCTGTTTTGCTATCATCGTTGATGCAGAATTATACACCAAAGTGGAAATCGCGTCAATGGAAGAACGATCACGTTTAGGGTCATTTCATTCTCGGGTTTGAAGCCGCTTTGTATCTCCGCATCCGTGCAGACGAAAATTGAAAATCCGTTGACTGCTGCATCCACTGCCGATCCAAACGTCATGGAAAGCCGATATCACTGGTTTTCCCGGACAATGAATGACCCTAGGATTCGCATCTCCTGAAATGGCTTGACAGATACTTTTTCGCTTCATATAATAATCCTTGAGTGTTCACTTGATTTTTTTCCAACGGGAGGCATGAATGTCCATATTTGATGTCGGTATCATCGGCGGCGGGCCGGGCGGCTATGTCGCCGCGATCAAGGCTGCACAGTTAGGGGGCAACGTCTGCTTAATTGAAAAAGGGGAATTCGGAGGCACTTGCCTCAATCGCGGGTGTATCCCGACGAAGACGTTATTTGCGGTTGCCAAGTTCGCTACGGAAGCACGAGAGGCGTCAGAATTTGGGGTCAAAATCCAGGGCGTGGAGATCGACTACCCGCAGGTGTTAGCCCATAAAGACGCGACAGTCAAGCGCCTGACCGGCGGCGTTGCGCAACTGCTTGAAGGCAACGGTGTCCATACAATCAACGGGCTCGGGAGACTCACCGGCAGAAACGCGATTGAAGTGACAAAAGCGGATGGCACGAAGGAGCAAATCAGCGCAAAGCGGATTATCATCGCGACTGGGTCCGAGCCCGCGAATATCCCGCTTTTTGAAATCGATGAGCAGCGGGTGCTGACGACGACCGGTATCCTTGAACTGAAAGCCCTTCCCAAGAGCTTGACCATCATTGGGGGTGGCGTCTCTGGCTGTGAGTTTGCCTCGATCTTCAACGGGCTAGGCTGCCAGGTCACCGTCCTTGAGCTGCTACCGACAATTCTGGCGACGGAGGATGTGCAGGTCGTTCGGCAGATTCGCCTCTTCATGAAGCGGAAGGGCATCGACATCAGGACGGAAGCGAATGTGACGCAGGTGGACAAATCGGAAGCGGGAGTGACAGCCACGCTGGAGTCGGGCGAACAGATCCGCGCCGAAAAGATGTTAATCTCGATTGGCAGAAGCCTGAACTCCGAAGCGATCGGTCTGGAAAGGGCTGGGGTACGAACGGAGCGCGGCAAAATCGCCGTCAACGATCGAATGGAGACGAATGTGCCGGACATCTATGCCGTCGGTGATGTGGCAAGCCGGTATCTTCTGGCGCACGTCGCATCGGCGGAAGGGATTGTTGCCGCGCAGAATTGCATGGGGGAGAACGTGGAAATGGATTACGGCACGGTGCCGTGGTGCGTGTTCACGATCCCCGAGATCGCCAGAGTTGGCATGACCGAGGACGAAGCGAAGGCTGAAGGCTACGAGATCAAAGTCGGGCGTTTTCCGTACGCCGCCAACGGAAAAGCGATCGGCATGCGCGAAACAGACGGGTTTGCCAAAGTGATTGCCGATCAGGAGTCTGGCGATATCCTCGGCGTTCACATCTTGGGGGCGCACGCCTCGGATCTGGTTCATGAAGCCACCGTTGCGATTCGTTTGGGTGCATCCGTTGCAGACCTCGCTCACACGATTCACGCGCACCCGACGCTGGGCGAAGTGGTCATGGAATCGGCTGAAGCGGCGTATGATCGCGCCATTCACATCATGTAGGGCGTCCAGATGTTTCATTTGACAGACAGAGACGTCTTTAGTTATATTGCCGGATAGTCTTCGGTCTCAGGCAGAGGCGGTTCGATATGAAAACTACCGAGCGAGAAGTGGCAGCGGAGCGCTCGCTTGCCCAGGCGGGGGCGATCAAGCTTCGAATCGCGACTGTCGCCCTCATCGGGCTTCACTTCGCGTTACTATTGGCGTCGTTGCCGAACTACCGGGCCAGCGTTGACTCGGCGTATCATACAGCCCTCGCTCGGGGTAAGGATGAAACTGGGCGGTAAAGTTTGCCTGCGGAGGAGAATGTATTACCGTCGCTAAGATCGTTTTCTATCAAGCCCCGGACGGACGAAAGTCCCCATTTGAAGTGTGTAACTGATCAAGATTTGAAATATTCAAGCAGGCTGGGCATGTTGTTTCATAAATGTGAACATCTAGGCTACTTCTGTATCGCTCATAGTCGGAGCGTGATACGTATTGCCACTGTTGGTTAATCAGTTGCTTTTCGCTGCAACAAGCGCAGATGATAACTGTATGCTTACCGTTTTCCGGCATGATAAAGGCCCCTTTCTGTTTGGGCGATCGTTCGAATGATGGCTCCGCCCTTGAAATATGCCATGCAAAAATTATGCCGACAGCACGTCAGCTATTCAAGTCCCGTTTACCTAACGTCGCAGAGCTCCTCAGAATGACAAATGTAGGGGTTATTAAATCGTCTACTAAGGAATCAGTAAGCCTGCGACTTCTCTATTTCAAAAGCAAAGGGATGAAAATGAACGATGTATTATCAGTAGGAGTCATCGGCGCCGGGGGAATTGCCCGGTCGCATATGAGGGCAATCGAGCAGAACGATAACATCCGACTGGTTGCCGTGATGGATGTGGATGCCGACCGAGCGGAATCGGCGGCAGCGGAGTACGGTGGCAAGGCCTATACAAATCTGGAAGCCCTGCTGGAAGATGCGGAGGTAGAAGCGGTCCACGTCTGCACACCTCACAGCCTGCATGCCGATCAGGTGGTCGCCGCCACTGCGGCTGGGAAGCATGTGCTGGTAGAAAAGCCGATGGCTTTGACCGTGGTAGACTGCGACCGGATGATCGAGGCATGCGACCAAGCGGGGAAGATCCTGATGGTGGGTCAGGTGATGCGCTACTATCCGGTGAACCGCCTGATACGACAGATGATTGCCGATGGCGAGATCGGCGAGGTCGGACACTTGATGCGGCGGCGATACAGTTACTTCAATCCGACTCAGCCGGGGAGTCGTTATCGTCACTGGTATCTCGACCTGGAAGTCGGGGGAATCTGCGTCCTCTATTGCTTTGGCCCCCATGAGTACGATATCCTCCACTGGTATCTCGATTCGCCGGTGCAGCAGGTTTACGCCCAAGGCACAGAAAGCACCGAGCTGTACGAGGGACAGAAGGATTCCTATACAGCCGTGATGACTCACGCAAACGGAGCGGTCAGTGTGCTGTCACAATCGGTGGTCTGCCACGCCAGCGCCCACGACCAGTACATTGTCGGCAGCAAGGGCTCGATGATGTTGGCGGGACAGAAGCTGCTTGTGAACGGAGAGGCGGTCCCGGTGAATGGAGCGAACGGAGATGGAATGTCGAACCAGATACGGGAGTTTGCAACCTGCTGTCTGGAAGGACGAGAGCCGGATGCGAGTGGACGCTCGGTACGCCATTCGATGGCGGTCATCGAGGCAGCGAAGCATAGCGCCGAATGGAATGCGCCGGTGCAGATTTCCGAATTCGAGTGAATTCGCTCCCTCGCGCCGAAATCGTGGCGGTCACAACCGATCGGCGTTATACTAATCTCAGCGAGATTGAACCCGCCGTTGATGGCGCGCGTATCACGTTCGACTACAATTCCATCGACTTTAAAACCCACCCGGAGAAGCGCATCTATCGGTACAAGCTTCAAGGTTACGAGGATGACTGGAACCCGCCAACGCAAGCCACTCAAATCGAT
>JAPUIP010000125.1 GCA_027296925.1 Candidatus Poribacteria bacterium
GACCGATGGTGGCATCACATGGGAGCCGGAGCATACCGACCTCGGAGTCGATTTTTACCGAATTGTCCGTGCGCAAGATGACAGCACACTCTGGGTCGTTGGGCAATGGGGTGTTGTGCTGCGGCGAAAGCCTGATGACGCGACGATGTCGATGCGGTAATTATAGCCGTCGTTTGTCTAACCGAACAGAAGCAAGTATATTGGGAACACTCACAACTCTTATGCCCGGCAAGGAGGCGCTTATGAAACGGAAATACATTATGACGTACCTGTTCGAGGTACTGCTTGTATGCGTAACGCTAGTCGCTGTCAACGCTCAATCGCAAAACACGCCAGACCGCCTCCCCAAAGGGGCGGAGAAATTCGATGTCGATGGCGACGGCAAGCTGAGCGAAGCCGAAAAAGAGACCATGCTTGAGGCAATCACCATCGAAGTCTTCACGGGGCAAACATTCACCGCACAGGACATCAGAGGCAGGCAACAGGAGCGTCGCTTTGGTGGCGGTCCCGGCTTTGGCGGTCGTCGGGGGCCGCGCCCACGCGAAGAACTGGTAGATCGATTCGATGCCGACGACAACGGCAAATTAAACGATACGGAGCGGCACGCTGCGCGAAGCTATATCCAGGAGTTTCGGGGCGAAATCGCTCCTTCCCGTCCATCGGGTCAAACCTCGCCCAACACCACCGTCGAAGACAATTTACAAGCCAGCGAGGCGGAAAAACCACCGGGCAATCCTGACCTTTACGATGAAAAGACGCTTCGCACATTCTACCTCCGATTCCATGCGGAGAATTGGTATGAGCAACTGGGCGACTTTTACCGAACCGATGTGGACGTACCAGCAGATTTTATTGTTGATGGAAAGGTCTATCCATCAGTCGGTGTCCGTTTTCGTGGGAGTTCATCATATTTCGCCATTCAACACGCCGAGAAGAAGTCATTCAACATCTCCATCGACTATGGTGATGACGACCAACGCCTCTACGGTTACAAGACACTGAACCTGCTGAATGGTCATTCTGACCCATCTTTCCTCCGAGAAGTCCTCTATTCAAAAATTGCTCGAAACTACATCCCCGCTCCCAAAGCAAACTTCGTTAAGCTCGTGATCAATGGGGAGGACTGGGGGATTTACATCAATAGCCAGCAATTTAACAAGGATTTCCTCGATGAATGGTTCGGTACGAAAAAAGGGGTGCGCTGGAAAGTGCCGCCCGGTCGCAATAGCGGGCTAGTCTACAACGGAGAAGACCCCGCCAATTATCAGCGAGCTTATCAACTCAAAACCAACTTGGAAGACGCATCCAGTGCGTGGAGCGATCTCATCAATCTCTGTGAAACACTCGATAATGCACCTGATAATCAGCTTGAAGCCGTTCTCAAACCTATTTTCAACATCGATCGAGCGCTGTGGTTCATTGCACTGGAAAATGTATTCATCGACAACGATGGGTATATCAGTCGAGCAAGCGACTATGCCATTTACCAGGATGCGACGGGGCGGTTCCATCTGCTGCCATACGACAGTAACGAGACCTTCCGTTTTGCCGGTGGCGGCGGTCCGAACTCTTGGGAAACTGACGGTCCCATGCTATCTCCGGTTGCCCAAGCAAACGATGAGATGCGGCCAGTCATCAGCCGCCTACTTGCCATTCCGCACCTCCGGGCGCGTTATCTGGCGCATATTCGCACAATCGCCAATGCGTGGCTCGATTGGGATAGGCTCTACCCGATGATTCGCGAATATCAATTGCTCATCGATGCGGGAGTCAAAGCTGACGATAAGAAGCTCTATTCATACGCGGCATTCGCCAGCAGTCACATCAAAGATATGAGTCGTGGCAACGGCTTCGGTCCACCGACCGGATTCAGAGGTGGTCGTGGTGGCAGAGGTCCGAGAGTGACGCCAAGTTTCAGACGTTTTGTAGACGAACGACGGGAGTTTCTGTTCAATCACCCCGAGCTTAACAGACCGGCGCCCACGATTCAATCCATCTCCGCGCCCTCAAATCCGTTAGCCAACCAACCCGTGCAGATTACAGCAGAGATCGAGGACGATGTCACGCTCGATTCCGTGATTCTCTATTACGCGATTGGGCGATTATCACTTTTCGAGGCCGTGTCGATGTCCAAAAATGAGGAGGGATATGTCCGCGAAATTCCGCCGGTTCCCGCTGGGACGGAGGTGCGTTACTACGTCGAAGCGCGTGCGGTTGAATCCCACGGCACAACGACGTTTTCGCCGGCTAGAGCCGAATTTGGCGCCTTGACCTACCGGGTCGCTGCACCGATTGCCGAGTATTCAGCCGTTGTCATCAACGAATTGATGGCAAACAATGCGGAGAGTTTCACCGACCCCCAGGGCGACCATGACGATTGGATTGAGCTTTACAACAAAAGCACAGCGACGGTCGATCTGTCCGGCATGTATCTCAGTGACAACCAAGGAAATCCGCGCAAATGGCAGTTTCCCGAAAACACGGAGATTGCGCCCGGCGGCTATCTGATTGTTTGGGCGGACGAAGACGGGGAGGATCAACCGGGGCTTCACGCGAATTTCAAACTCTCAAAAAATGGCGAAACCGTGA
>JAPUIP010000126.1 GCA_027296925.1 Candidatus Poribacteria bacterium
TGCAATTTTTTGTTTACATGAAAACACGAAAAGTTGCACCTTGGCAGGATGGGATTGAGCCAGAAGCAAAATAGCTTGTCAATGAGACCCGAAGTGTTTTGGGGAAATCAACATAAACGCCCTTTCAGTTTATATTCAGCCGCCGTATCATATTCTGCAGATTCTGTCGCGTGATACCCAGTTGAGCAGCAGCTCGGGTTTTGTTCCCATCGTAGCGGCGTAGGGTGTCTTCAATCATCATTCGTTTGAGCCGTTCCCCAGAAGCCTTCAGTGACGAGCCCACCTGGGCAATCGTCTGCACCTGATCTCGGGGTAGGGAGATATCCCCAGCTTGTATCCGGGTATTTTCTGTCATGAGAACCGCTTCTATCAATACCTTCTTCAACTCCCTGACATTGCCCGGCCAATCATAATCCATCAAAGCTTTTAACCCCTCGGGAGACACTGTCCGGGTGGACTGCCTATTTTCCCTGGCAATCTCTTCTAAGAATGTTTGTACTAACAACGGGATGTCTTCTTTTCTCTCTCGCAACCGCGGGGTATGGATGACGATGTCAAATCGATAAAAGAGATCTTCACGAAATTGTCCGTCAGCGATTGCTCTTGTCAAATCCCTATTCGTGGCTGCAATGATGCGGACATCAACAACTCGAACATCACTCCCACCCAGACGCATCACCTCTTTCTGTTCCAACACACGCAAGAGCTTTGCCTGAGTTGCAGTAGGCATCTCAGCAATTTCATCCAGAAAAAGCGTGCCCCCTTCCGCCATCTCAAACAGGCCGGGCTTGGTGGCAGTTGCACCGGTGAACGCGCCTCTTTCGTGCCCAAACAGTTCGCTTTCTACAAGTTCTCGAGGCAGCGCCGCGCAGTTGATAGCCAGAAACCGCTGATCTTTTCTTGGACCGTGATGGTGGATGGCTCGCACAATCAACTCTTTGCCCGTGCCACTTTCGCCAGATATCAACACAGAATAATTCGGATACATTGCAATCTGTTGGATGCGCTGATAAATCTCTTGCATCTTCTCACTTTGCCCCACAATATTGTCGAACCGATATTGCTGATGCAATGTGGCTTTCAGTTGCTGATTCTCTTGCAGAATATCCTGGTAGAAGAGAGCATTCCCCAATGCAATTTCCGTATGTTTTGTCAAAGCCGACAGCAGTTCGATTTGATGCTCTGAAAAAGGCATCTCCGAGAGCTGGGGGCCAAGTCCAACGCATGCGGTCAGTCGCTCTTTGATTCGGAACACAGTCATCGTGGTCATGCCGGCGTCAGCCATCATTTGACAAAGGCGTGTTGACGTCGCAGGGGATTGTAGAGCGGGAAAGAGTTCGACCAACCCATTGACGTGCGGCGGATCATCGAGAACCCCCATGCGTAATTGTTGCGAAATGCTTTCGATTATGGATGTGTCCAGGTGTTCGTGTGTGATGAGTTCAAATGGGGAATCGCTGTTCTGACGGAAAATCACCATGCCCCTTGTGAGCCCAAAGGCGCCAGTCACAATCCGCAACATGCGTTTCAGAATCTCCTCAACGCGCTTGGGTTCTGAAATCTCATGGACGAATTCATAGAGTGTATTCAGATAAAATAGTAGATGATCCCAATCTCGTTGCATCCGGTATCCCTTTTGATATTACGACCTACGACTCAACACCAGATTGCGAGCCTGCCGAAGCGGCTAATGCTTCCTGTTCCGATGGAAAGATTTGGATATATTTTGTCAATCCCGTGAGTTTAAAAACGGAAATGAAGTGGGCAGACAGCCCTGTGGCGTGGATTTTCTGCCCCTGCTCTTCGGCCTCTTTGATCAGTCCAACCAGCACAGCTATACCGGAGCTGTAAATCCGACCGCCTTCGTCGAATTTAAGGATAACTTGGGAATGGCACCGACATGCCTCCTGATAGGCAACTCTCAGATCTTCGACTAGGGCATCTGAAAAATTTCCTGAGATTTCAATGATAGGCAACTCTGCGCTTTGCCGCAAAATCACTGCCGGTTTGGATCTCAAGGGTAACCTCCGTTTTGCGCGTCTGTCATCACATTGCCGCGCTGTCCGTATCGACTATCGAAACACCGCAAACATCCCGCCTCCTGAGATCGTCCCTCTCCCCACCTCTCTCAGTGCTTCAACGTGGTAGACGTAAACCCCAGGGGCGATTAGCTCTCCACCTGCATTTTGTCCATTCCACTGTTCAATGGGGGTTTCATTGTGGTGATCGATGGTCTGAATCAGATCGCCCGTGCTGCTGTAAATGCGAATGGTTGCCCGGCGGGTCAGATTTCGGAATTCAATCGGATTCGTGTTTGCGCCCAGACGGTATGGATTCGGCACAACAATCACGTTGTTTAAGCCGAGTTCGGGCGGAACTTCGGTTTCTCCAGGAATAGCGGCATCTGCCACTTCGGAGAATTCGCCCGGCCCGCCCGAGCGATTCGTTGCCGCGATCGTGTAAAAGTAGCGCAAGTTGGGATAAACGTTGACATCAGCAAAAGTGGAAGTTGCTGGGGACACTGACGCAATCGGTGTCCACGGTTCATGTCCGGTATGGTTTCGATAAATCGTATAGCCGTTGATCTGTTGCGTGGATTTTGTCCAGTTGAGGATGATCTGATCTCCGTTGCGTGTTGCGATTAAGCCTTTCGGCGCGTCCGGAATAACATCGGGGGTTACACGGACCTCCAGGGAATCAAATTCAAGGGTTTGCCCACTGCCATCAACAGGACGAACTTTGTAAGTGAATTCGACCCCATTTTCGATTTCCGTATCGGTAAACGAGAGCCCTCTGACAGGCGCTTCGCTAATCTGCTGAAATTCAGGTTCTCCCGCAGTTCGCCTTAAAACTGTATAGCCATCCACGCTGGGATTAATCGGCGCCTCCCATTTGAGCATCACCGATCCACTGACCACTTCCGCTACCAGATCCGACGGGGCAAATGAGATTCGTCGCGCTTCATCGATGTTCGTCTGGAAATCGACGAGATTCTCTCCAGCGACTAAGGCGAAAGTCACCGTAATAAGATTCCTGGCAGCGATATCATAGGGCCCCGCGGAAAGAACCGAGGCATAATCCCCAGGAATGACTAAATCTGCCCGACTCGTGGCGGTAATGGCAGGAGTGCTCATCAACGCAGATCTACTTGCATCTAAGAGCGTGTCAACTCTCAACTGTCCATTAGGCCCTCGAAATATCAAAATCTGGTGGGCCCTTAACTTGCCATCGAGCAAGGTTACGCCGGTATGCACGGGCTCTGTTCCATCCGTATCATCCCCATCGTAAGTGAATAGCGTCTGGCGTTCGGCATCCCAATCCACCCAATCCTGGCTGATCTGCCCTGCGACAGGATCTGTTCCATCGACATCCCAGTTTGCCATCACGGCGACATAGATGCCTTGAAGATTTGCGTCGCTATTATTGGTAACGGTCAGTTTCATCACAATGAAGTCATCTGAACTGGGATGGTTGCTGGTGCTCCAGGAAAAGCTCTGCTGGTCAACCAAAATATTGAGCGGAAAGCCAGGGGTACGGGATGAATCGTACTGCGCGGTGATGATTTGCCGTCCGTCAGTTTCCACGGTCTTGTTGACCGCTCCGGTTGGTGTGGTTGTCCACTCGCCGAAGATAGGCGGGAATGGATTTGCGAGATCTAGATCCAATGCGCTCGCCACAGCCCCATTCGCATTGCCGATCCAAATCTCCGACCATTCATGCAGATAATAAGTATTCCCGAATCTGGGAAATTTGAAGTTCGGCGCAAGGCCTCCATCTTGGCCCGCTGCCAACGAACCGAAATCTGTTACAGCAACCTCGACATTCCCTGATGTGTGTGTCAGAGCGGAATCCGCATTTGCGCTGATCGGAATGACAAGCAGCCCAATGATGCTTAGAACAATTTTTAGACTCTTCATTTCTCTCCTACTTTATTGTGGATGCGTGCCTTTTCGGCGAAAACCTTGACAACCGTTAGCATATCATAGCAAAAGTGGAAAGACGCTGTCAAGCAAAGATTGACAGAATGAGTGAGGAACGCCAAACACCATACCCAGAAAAACTTCCCAAAACAACCCCGAAGATTACGATCTTTGAGTGGTATCGATATTGGCAGGTATGATAAGATGAGCATATCATCCTAAGACGGAGGGCTGACATGAGTATCCGCGCCAGATTAATCTTGAGTTACATGATGATTGCGCTGGTTATTTTGCTAGCGATGTACGGCGACCTGGACTATTCGCTGATGCAGAACCTGAGTGAGCGAATCACTGCGGAGTTGAAGGTGCAGGCAAATTTGACACGTGAATTCTTGCTGGCAAGCGTACCCGAGAGTTTGAATTATGACATGATCGATGCATTCCGGCATAAGGCTTTAGCCGGCTTATACCGGACAATATCAACAGAAGCCTGAGTCTCCTGAACTGACTTCCAAAGCGGTCCGTGGAATTTGCTCCACCTAAATTTGCCCTTTATGAATCAATCAGCCAAACGTCACATAAACCGCTGTAATATTATCCGTCCCACCCACTGCATTCGCCAAATTGATGAGCCCATTCACTTTTTGCGCGTGACTCAAATTCTCGTCACTGGCGATCCGAAGCAATTGATCATCACTGATCATCCCGTGCAATCCATCGCTACAGAGCAGCACCGAGCATTCGGTCGATAACACGCGCATGAAGCTATCCGGTTCAGTGTCTCGCTCGATCCCCAACGTTTTGTAGATGATATGCCGTTGCGGATGAGTCGCCGCTTCCTCCGGCGTCAGCTCCCCAAGACGGACCAGATGCGCGACCAACGA
The DNA here is from genome assembly GCA_027296925.1 of Candidatus Poribacteria bacterium. Taxonomy (GTDB): domain Bacteria; phylum Poribacteria; class WGA-4E; order WGA-4E; family PCPOR2b; genus JAPUIP01. The sequence continues at coordinate 4,805 of JAPUIP010000126.1, forward strand.
GTGATCTTCTGTCAGTTGCTCCATCTCGCCCCCATCGATCAGGTAGGCGCGCGAATCCCCGATATGCGCGAAGTACCCCCGCTGATTGACCACCAGACAGAGCGTTCCGGTCGAGCCCATTTCTTCTCCGCCGGCGACATCGATGATTGCCGCGTTGGCGTCCTGCAAAACGCCGCACACCCAACTGAGCCATTCCGAATCGGTTTTCCGACGAAATTCCATATCGCCAAGCAATTCACCCCAGCTTTTCTGGCAGGTTTCCACAACGATTCGGCTGGCGAGATCTCCCGCCTTCCCTCCCCCCATACCGTCAGCAACCAGGTAAAGCCCCACGGTCACCCTTTCGGATTGTGTGTAAACCACGGCGGACTGTGCGAAGTACGCATCCTGATTCTGCTCCCGCACCTGTCCAACATCACTCCCGGCGCCCCACCGGTGGTGCTGTATGGCAAGCAATGGAATCAATTCATCTTTGAGGTATTCTACCGAATCCGGCCGTTGGGTTGGATCGGGATGCAGGCATATCAATAGAGAACGGCATAACGCAGGCGGGAGGGATACGATTGGGGTATCTTCACCTGCGGCCGGGCTATCATCCGGGGTAGGCAGCGCGTAAGGTTGACCAAACAGCAGTTGGTAGCAGAGGGCAGCGAGTGCGTACAGATCTGACGAAGTGCCGATTTCAGATATCCGATGGCGTTGCACTTCGGTCGCGGCGAAGTTGGCATCGGCCCACACCGTCTCCGAGCGGTCTTCCGTCCCATCCACCGGTATCGGCAGGTCAACCGCATGCGCCAACTCATAAATAAAGATGCGCCCTTCATCGGCATTCCACTGGACGCCGGAAAAGTCATTAAGCAGAATGCGGGCGTCGTGCAGTTTCTGTAGCGTTTGACATAGCGAGAGAATCGCGCGAATAGCTTCCCGCCAACCCACAAAATGGCGGGTATACAAAGGTGTGATTGAAGGTGGGGCAGTGCAGACCAGGTAACAGCGATTCCCCTGATCGATCTTCTCAACAAACGTTGTAACGGTTGGATAGGCAATTCGCTGGAGTTTTGCGATTTCCGCAGCAAACGCCTCGGGCGCCGCCGGCGCTTCTTTGACGATAAACGCCTCATCTGCAGCCGAGGTGAGATAGACGTTGCAATCCCCCTGCGCGAGCAACTGTTGAACGCGATAGCCCTCCCCGATCAGGGAATCGACAGGCAGTGGAGGCAGGTCCACCTTGTGCCCCTCCGTAACGGAACTGTGTAGTGTTACCTCCTGCACAGTAAGTGCGGCGCCACACGCATCACAATACGCTTCGTCTGCGGGGGCCGATGCTCCACAGGCTGGACAGGTCGCCGGCGCTTCTGGAGACGCTGTAAGGTCTTCAGTGGGAGTGTTTGCCTCGGGTAGCTCAATCAGATCGCTTCTGTCGGCTGTGGATTCTGTCTGTGCTTCATCTTCATCTTCAGTTGTCGGAGGCGTTATCACGTTCATGAAGTCCCCTCAATGGCGTATAAACAAAAGGGCATCCTCGAAATGTTTCCAACTCTCGATGGATGCCCTTTGCGTAACTTGATGAAGATAGGAAGATTTTGACGTACTCCCCGCCCTACCCTATCAGTCTAGGGCAGGAAGGACGGAGATTCTGGGGTCAAACGGTGATCTTTCGATTGCGGATTGTGAAATGCCCGTCTGAGGGTGCAGATTTCGGATTGGAGATTGAAGAACAAAGGCAAGAGATTCTTTGTCTTGTCTTTTCAATCCGCAATCCCCAATCGCCAATCCACAATCGAAGGGTGTCTGACATCACCTAACCCAAACGTTGACGCCCCAACGCTTAAACCATTGTAGCACGGGCGGGGGGTTAACACAACAAGAAAACAGAGTGCCAGACTGATGGTATGGAATGCCCGACTGAGGGTAAGGAAGGGCGATTCATCTCCGCCATAAAACGGAAGCTTGTGCCGCTGGCTTCGCGGCCTGCCCTAGGCTGATAGGGTATGCCAGACTGATGGTATGGCAAAGTTTTCTCGCGAAGATTCTATAAGCCTTCCAACCGGTTATGCCTCTGCTTCCGCTTTGGTTTCCGCGATGACCTTTTGGGCGATTTCGTCAGGAACGACCTCGTAGGACGCGAACTCCATCGTGAAACTTCCCCGTGCGCTGGTAATTGATTTGAGGTCGATCGAGTAACGGAACATCTCCGCAAGCGGTACGGTGGCTTGGATCACCTGACGTTTCCCGGCCTGCTCAACATCCATGATTCGCCCGCGCTTGCTGTTGAGATCGCCAATCACATCCCCCATGAATTGTCCGGGGACAGAGATTGTGACATTCATAATCGGTTCGAGCAGCACGGGGTTGGATTGGCTTGCTGACTCCCTGAAAGCGAATGAACCTGCAATCTGGAAAGCCATATCGGAAGAGTCAACGGCATGGTGTTTCCCGTCATAAAGCTCGACCTGTGCATCGACGAAGGGGTAACCCACGATCACGCCCTGAGCCATTGTTTCGCGTATACCTTTTTCAACCGCGGGGATATAGTTTCGTGGGATAGATCCGCCCTTGATACTATTGAGGAACTCAAATCCGCTGCCACGTTCAAGGGGGGAAAGGTTAATCCAAACTTCGCCAAATTGCCCGCGCCCACCGGATTGACGTTTGTACCGACCCTGGATACCATTCGCCCGGCCTCGAATCGTTTCCTGATAGGGAACTTTGGGCTCTTCGATCTCAGTTTCAAGTCCGAACTTGTCTTTCATTCGACTGCGTATAACGCTGAGATGGACCTCACCGAGACCAGAAACGAGCAACTGTTGGGTAACGTCATTTCGTTCAATCGTGAACGCTGGATCTTCCTCCGTCATCCGGGCGAGGGTCGTACTCAGTTTCTCATCATCTCCCTCCCGCGCCGGCCTGATTGCATATGAAATCACAGGCTTCGGGAATTCGATGCCGGGCAGTTGGAAAGATTGTCCAACCTTACAGAACGTGTCACCCGTCTGTGCCTGTGTCAGCTTGGAGACAACCCCGAGATCGCCTGCGGCAATTTGTGGGGTGTTCACTGAGTTTTTCCCGCTCATGAATAGGAGTTTTCCGATTCGCTCATTTTGCGCTTTGGTAGCGTTATAGACTTGCGAATCACCCTCGAGGATGCCGGAATACACGCGGAAGAAGGTAAGACGGCCGGTGAATGGATCTGCCATCGTTTTGAAGACTAACGCGGACATCGATGAATCCGGAGACGCCTCATAAGTGGTTTCACCATCGGCGGCTTTCACGGGCTTGGCATCCAGTGGGGAGGGGAAGCAATTGACAATCGCATCCATCAGGGGTTGGACACCGATATTTTGGAGTGCGGTGCCACAGAGGACGGGGACAAACTGATTGGCGCAGAATCCTGTGCGAAGCCCGGCACTGATTTCCTCATCAGTGAGCTCGCCTTCAAAGAATTTTTCAATCAGTTCATCATCGCTTTCCGCCGCAATCTCAATGAGTTGCTCCCGCATTTCCTCAGCCTGATCCTGGAGTTCCGAAGGGATTTCCGATTGATTCCCGCCAGCCTCCATGAATGCGCCCATCTGAACGAGATCCACGACGCCTTTGAAGTCAGATTCTTTACCAATTGGCTGCTGAATCACAGCCGTGCGGGCTTCAAGGATCTCACCGAGACTCGCCAGCGCATTCTCAAAACTAGCGTTTTCTTTATCCATTTTGTTGATAAAAATGAGCCGCGGCAACTCATATTTATCGGCGACTTCCCACACCTTTTCCGTACCGCCTTCAACGCCGGTTGTTGCGTCAATCACCACAATCACTGCATCTACGGCCCGAAGTGCGCTCTCGAGATCGCCATAAAAGTCCTCCGCCCCCGGCGTATCAATTAAGTTTAATTTGTATCCCTTCCATTCAGCGACACACACTGAACAGTTAATTGTCGTTTTACGTTCAATTTCGTCAGGAGCGTAGTCTGAGACTGAGTTCCCATTATCCACTCGCCCCATTCGCTCAATTGCGCCACCGTTATAGAGTATTGCTTCGATGAGTGAAGTTTTTCCTGCGCTAGAGTGCGCAATGACGCCGATATTCCGAATTTGTTCCGTCCTGTATTCCTTCATCTGACGATGTTATCTCCTTACAGTGTCAATCTTACCACAAGCATTGGGTGATTGTAGCACACCGCTATGGGAAATGCAAGCAAAAACCTCTGGCAGATAGGGCTGCTTCATTTTCGAGCATTGAGCAGACGACACAAAATCTGTCAGCGAAGAATCTTCTGTAAAGACAGCCACAGAGATCTTTCAAGGGCTCAAGATGACAATAATTGCAGTGGTTCAAGGTTAACCTCTGAATTTCCCTATACAAGACTTGGGCAATGTGGTACAATGTCAAAAATTACCCGTTGGTTCTTGAATGACTAACTTCCCGAATCCTCAATCCATTATGCCTCAGAAATCCACTCTCACGAAACAGATCACACGTTGGCGTCATTTTCGACCATCACCCGACGAAGATGTGCTCACCATCGAAGAGCCGCTCGAAATTCGGGTCGGTGGGCAAAGCCTCATCGTTGTGATGCGCACACCGGGGCACGATTTTGATCTCGCCACAGGATTTCTCTACACCGAAGGCCTCATCGCCTCAGCCGACGAGATCGGAGCAATCGCCTACTGCGAGGATGTTGATCCGGAGAACCGGCAAAATGTCATTAACGTTCATCTGACCAATGGACAGAGGCTGGAAAAACAGGAGGGATGGCAACGAAACTTCCATGCGAATGCGAGTTGCGGCTTGTGCGGTAAAATGACAATCGAATCGGTGAAACAAGAGGCGCCGCCGATTACATCACAGATGCAGATCGATCAAGACGTCTTTTATCAGCTCAACGATAGGCTGAGGTCTGCTCAAGTTTTATTCGATGCGACAGGTGGGCTGCACGGCGCCGGTTTATTTAGTGCCCAAGGTGAACTGCAAATCATACGCGAGGACATCGGGAGGCACAACGCCGTAGACAAGGTGATTGGGCAGGCGCTGTTGACTGAACAGATTGCTTTGGATCAACACATCATGATGGTGAGTGGTCGAGCCAGTTTCGAGATTGTTCAGAAAGCGTTATTCGCCCGTATACCAGTGATTGTAGCGGTTTCCGCCGCATCAAGCCTCGCTGTGGAGTTGGCGCAGGAGAGTGAAATGACGCTAATTGGGTTTATGCGGGGCAAAGGCATGACTGTTTATAGTCGTCCGGATCGCATTCGCTAAAAATCCACAGAATGGCAATAATGTTATAACCAGATATGTTCGACACGAGATGATATATGGGACATGGAAAAGGAGATTACGCTAAATGGAAGCAATTCTAGGTGCGGCGCAATCACTGGTTAATTTTCTCTTTCTGGTTGTCATTCTTGGCACGGCAGGTTTCTCATGGTGGCTATCCACGAAATATCGCGAACGGTACGCAGAATTTCCATGGAAGAAGGCGGGAATTATTATCGGCATCGAGGTTTTAGGTTGGATCGGCTTCAATATCTTTTGGAGTTGGGTCAAGTATAATTGGTGGATTGTCATCATCTTCGTCGTTATCATTATTGTCGTGCTGAAGAAACGGAAAAGTTGATGGAAGAAACGTGTTACAGGCAAGTTTTTTAGAGTGCTCTGTTTGAAGCACGTTATTCTATTTCAATATTAACGTTAGTTATGCTATAATTAACGGAAAGCAAAACGCCCAATCTTTTATTGGGCAATTTTTTTATAGAAACTTATAACATCTGTTAAACGTATAGTTAACGAGAGTAATTTTATGAAAGAACGAACGATGGCCACAATTGCAGACCAACTCAGGGAAACCATGAAAGCACATGGGCAAACAACCGCACGAGCACGGCGCAACTGAATCTGTCGCGTTTACGGGAGGGTAATCATGGCGAGAGGGCGGCACCATCGCCCAGCGGAAATTATCGAACTTTTGAAATAACATCTGGCCCGTCTGCATAGCCGGCGCTATCACGCCGGGCAGCATCGTTTGGAGATTCAGGTGAACGGGAAGATCCTCGGTAGAGCGGACTTCCATTTGGCGTTGTGACATCAGCGAGAATTTTAGTCGAAAAAATCCAGATCCAGCTACACTTTTCTGGAGCGAGGTGGGGCTTTAATTTCAGAAGGAGGAGTTCAGAGGCAACGATGGACTACATCAATGTTGTGCTGAAAGCTCAGCATGGGGATTTGGACGCTTACAATGAGTTGGTCGTTCGGTTTCAGGATATGGCCTTCGGTCACGCGCACGCCATTCTGAACGATTTTCACGCCGCACAGGACGCCGCACAGGAAGCGTTCATTCAGGGATTCAAAGACCTGCACACCCTTCGAGAGCCGATCGCCTGGCCGTCATGGCTCCGACGCTTGGTCTTCAAGCAGTGTGACCGCCTTCGTCGGCGGAAACAGTTAGCAACCGTTGTGCTTGAGGCCGCCACCGATGTACCATCACCCGAAAAGCAGCCGGACGAGATCCTCAT
>JAPUIP010000127.1 GCA_027296925.1 Candidatus Poribacteria bacterium
GATGAGTGCGAGACGTGGAGTGAACCCATCCGCATTTCTTCGCTTGCCGGGATGAATTTCGCCAATAGCGACCATCTTCTCCAACTCCGTACCGGCAGAATCCTCGTCCCCGCGCATCATGGTGAATTCTATGGCAAAGGCGATCATTATCAGGCGCTGTGCTACTACTCCGATGATGAGGGGCACACGTGGAAGCCGAGCGACGTGAAGATGGATCTGCCGGCACGAGGCGCTGAAGAACCGTCTATTGTGGAGTTGAAGGATGGTGCGCTCCTGGCGGTGATGAGAACCAGCTTGGGCGCGGTTTACAAGTCCTATTCTACCGAGGGTGGCGCGAATTGGACTTCGCCCCAATCCACAGGACTGGCGGCGCCGGCGTCTCCACCGCTGCTGAAACGGATTCCCGCGACGGCAGACCTGCTGCTGATATGGAATCACACGTGCAACCTCGATCATCACCATCAGGGTGACAGAAACCCATTGACAGCGGCGATTTCCAGGGATGAAGGGCAGACGTGGGAACACATCAAGGACATTGAGAACCATCTCGGCTACGACAGCGCCTATGCCGCGGTGACTTTCGTTGACGATCAAGCCCTTGTCACCTATTACACTCGCTCCACCTCGACCTACCAGGAGTCAGTCAAGCTGAAGATCTTTTCGACAGCGTGGTTTTATCAGTAAGGGGTTGTTTGGTTAAGTCCGTTTGAATCAGATTTTTCAGCTTTTCAAATCCGCCAATCACGCGAATCAGCACGAATCTATTTTGAAAATCATTCGTGGAAGTCTTTTAGAGAAGGGATAAACATGGCGCTGAGCGAAGCACAGAACAGATTGTTCTTCCAGAACGGTTACATTGTGATTAAGAACTTGATTACCCCCGATGAGCTTGAGACATTACGCGAACACTATGCGGACCTGGTATTGGGGCGCGTACCGGATTTTCCCGAGCGACACGTCTCTCGCCATAACCCGCAGCAGGCGCCGGAGCCGCCGACACCGCACGGAAGCCAGCATAACCGACGTGGGACTCAGGTCTATCCAAAGGGCGAGGAGAATTACGAGGTGCAACGTAGCGCACCGGTCAAGGATGCGCTCGACGCAGTAAACAAGGTGAACGTACCTTCTCGTTATGATCCTGTCTTCGACTCGTTCATCCGATCGCCGAAGATTGTTGACGTTGTCGCCGATCTGATGGGCCCGAACATCAAGCTCTACTACGACCAGGTATTCGCCAAACCGCCTTATGCACGCGCGAACCGTTACCACCAAGATTCCGTGTTCTGGAACTTTTTTGCGAGCAACTTCCAGATTAGCTGTCAGCTTTTGCTGGATGATTCCACGATAGAAAACGGTTGCATCCGCTTTATTCCCGGTAGCCACAACTTCGGTCTGGTTAACTGGGCTCACTTACCGTATATGTTGACGGAAGATGTTCTGGCTCAGGAGGTTTCGGTGCCGCTTTCGGCGGGTGACGCCACCTTCCATCACAGTCTGACATTGCATTGCAGTGGCCCCAATACGACACCATCCCGCAGACGGGGTTGGTCGATTCACTATGTCTCGGCAGAGACGCGCTATATCGGTACGCCGGAGGAGACTGAACATATGAAGCAGCTTGGTTGTCTCGTGGGACCGGAACCGGTCAATGGTTGGCCGCTTATTCGGGGACGCGAGTTGCCTGGCTGTGTGTAGTGGATAGCGTGTGTTTATTAAGAAAAGGGAATTTTCGATATACCGAAAAATCCTAATATTGAAGCGGGTGGGCTTCGATGGCGGTTTGAACTCGGACCATATCCCAGCGTTGGAGGGCGACGGTCCCAAAGGGAACACGGGCTCTGCCGATTCCGTGGGATATATCAATCCGTTGTTCGCCGCCCGCGCCGTGGTTTAAAATGGAGGAAAAGCTGCAATGGCCGAGCGCAAAAAGATAGCCGCTATTATCACCGAGTACCGGCTCAGGTCCCACGCGGACGTAATCGTGACCAAGTACCTCAAGGGGTTTCCTACGGACGAGGGCTTTTTCGCACCGCGGGTGGATGTTGCTTCCATGTATATCGACCAGTTTCCCGAGGAGGATATCGGCCGCGAGATAGCCGAAGCGCATGAGGTGCCAATCTATCCCAGCATCGTCAAAGCGCTGTGCCTGGGCGGGAACGAACTGGCCGTCGACGGAGTGCTGTTGATCGGTGAGCACGGGGACTACGCCTGGAACGAAAAGGAGCAGCACCTGTTCCCGCGCAAGTATTTCATGGAGCAGATATGTGGGGTGATGGCGACCAGTGCCCGTGCCGTGCCGGTGTACAACGACAAACATCTGTCCTACAACTGGTACGACGCCAAGTGGATGTACGACCGGGCCAAAGCCCTGGCGGCGCCTTTCATGGCCGGTTCATCCCTGCCGGTGCTGTGGCGCGACCCCTGGCTTGAGCACGAGTTGGAGACCCCAATCGAGGATGCCATTGCCATCGGTTTTTCCGGACTGGATATATACGGTTTTCACACCCTCGAGGTCCTGCAGTGCATGGTCGAGCGGCGAGTCGGCGGGGAGACGGGGGTGAAGGCCGTGACCTGCCTGGAGGGTGATAGGGTATGGCGGGCGGCCGAGGCGGGCCTGTTTTCGCGCGAACTGGCCGAGGCCGCCTGTGCCTGCATCGACAACAAGCCCGAGGGCAGCATGGAGGACAACTGCGAAAATCCGGCGCTGTTCGTGGTGGAATACCGCGATGGGCTCAGGGGTGCGATCCTGATGCTGAATGGGTACGTGAGCGAGCTTGCCTATGCCGCCCGGGTGGCAGGCCAGGTCCAGGCCACCGGATTCTACGCTCAGGGACACGGGGGGCCAGCAGGCGGTGCCTACGCCCACTTCAGCTATTTGGGGCTCAACATCGAGGAGATGTTCCTGAGCGGGGTGCCGCAGTACCCGGTCGAGCGCACCTTGCTAACGAGCGGGGTGCTGGAGGCAGCCCTGACCTCGCGCTACGAAGGCGAGCAACGGATCGAGACGCCCTGGTTGGGCGTGGCGTACCGATCGTATGAAAGTTTTCGCTGGCGGCCACGGGGGCCTCGTCCGAGCGGGGCCAGCCTGGACCCCTGGCCGCCGGAGCACTAAGTAGACGATTACAAAACCATGTGCAAAACCAGTTCTCATCAGGTCCGGACAAGTGTCGTCTTCGTGCAAAAGCAGATGGGACGCGGCTTTGTCGCTCATATTAGCGAACGGATTTTTCGCTAACGGATCATCAAATCTTAGAATCCGTTAGGGAGGCGAGCCCGGAGCCGAGTAGACTCTGAAGCCGATTTTTCCGCCGCTCAAGTCGATGCGAACCCGCATGGTGCCTGCTTTTGCAATCAGGCAGATCGCCACCAACCCATTTGTAGGCCTGCATGCGATCGTGTAATCGTCTACTGAGTCTACGAACTTGACAAAGTCCCCGTCTGACGAGAGTCGTGGATCAATCTTCAATCGTCAATATTAAATCTTCAATTTCCCCTGACTTTAGCCCTTTATCCAGAGACATAATCAGAAATGAACCAAACTCCATATCGAAACATCCTGTTTCTCATCGCTGACGACTGGAGCCGCATCGCCGGTTGCTACGGCAACGACGTCATTCGGACCCCCAACATCGATGCGCTTGCGGAGCGCAGTGTGGTCTTCGACTATGCCTTCTGCACCAGTCCGTCTTGTGCGGTCAGTCGCGCTTGCATTCTCACGGGGCTGCACAGTCACACGCATGGTCAGTATGGGCATTGTCATGGGATTCACGGGTTCCGCACCCACGAATTCGTTCAGTCTATACCGAAAATCCTCAAAGCCCGTGGATTTGCCACCACCTGCATCGGCAAGAAGCACGTCGAACCCCCGCGCGTTTATCCTTTCGATTTTGAACCGAAGGTGGATATGCGCAGCCCCACCGACATGGAGGACAACGTGCGTATGTTTCTGGATGGGCATAAAGACAACCCCTTTTACCTCCATGTGGGCAGCGGTTATCCGCACCGTGCCGGGGTGGGGTTTGGAAATGAACGCCAACACGCCGGCGTGGATGCGGTTCATTATGACTCCGCGGAAGTGATCGTCCCCGATTTCCTACCGGACGTCCCAGCCGTGCGGGAAGACTTAGCCGACTATTACCAAAGTATCTCTCGATGGGACCAAGTCGTTGGTGCGGTGTTGGAAGCCCTTGATGCGTCCGGTCGTGCGGACGAAACCCTCGTCTTTGTGACGACCGATCACGCGATGCCCTTCCCCGGCGCCAAGGCGTCGAGTTTCGATAGTGGGCATCACTGTCCATTGATTATTTATAGCCCAGATCAACACAAACGCGGCATCCGCAATCAGGCGCTGATGAGTTGGGTTGATTTCTGTCCGACGATCCTTCAATGGTGTAACGTTGCACACCCCGATGGTTCGGAGGCACTCGCGGGGCACTCACTGTTGCCCATCCTCGAAGACGAGACCGCGACTCCCGGCAACGGGGACTGGGAAGAGACCTACTTCTCCCACTGTTTCCATGAAGTCACCAACTATTACCCCTATCGGGTCTTGCGCGGTCGGCGCTACAAGTATGTTCGCAATCTGGCGTATCAACTTGAAACACCGTTGCCAAGCGATCTTTTCCGCTCAATGACATGGGCGGCGGTGCGTAGAGACAACATTGACATGCTTGGCCAGCGTCCACGTCAGGACTTTTTGCACCAGAGCTATGAGGCGTTGTTCGACATGCAGAATGACCCAACCGAGTCGAAGAACCGGATTCACGACCCAGCCCTGGCGAATGTTGTCGCGGACATGCGCCGCAAGCTGATGGATTTTCGCATCCGGACAAAAGATCCCTGGCTGGAACAATCCTACCAAGAAGGCGAGCCGGGTGCCGCGCCGCCGGGGAGATAAACCCGAATCGAACAGCGGGTTGAGAGTTCGGCCCAATTTTGAATCCAAACTTCAATCACGGGTGTGATCTCATCCCGAAAAACCTGTCATCACAATGCGTTTAGGAGAGACCTATGCCAACAAGAGAAGTCCGCTGGGAACGGATGTTTCCCGACGAATTAGAAGCGGCGTTTCAACAGTGCCCCCTCGCTTATCTGCCCTACGGCTTGTGTGAACCGCACGGGCCGCAAAATACGCTGGGAATGGATGCCTTGCGGGCCCACGCCGCTTCATGCTTAGCCGCTGCGGCGCACGGGGGGATTGTCGCGCCGCCATTTTATTGGCACATTCACGAGCACGGCGGATACGGCACGTGGGCACACCGCCGCGTCGGAGACGCTCGGCCATGGCTGACGGCGATTCCGTCGTGGATGTTCTTTAAGAATATGTTCTATCACATCCGTGCCGTCGATGCGCTCGGATTCCACGGCGCCATCCTCTTCTCCGGACATTCCGGCCCACATCACGCTGATGTCCCGAAATTCCTCGATATGCTTCAATCACATGTGGATGTCCGGTTGTTTTGTATCATTGGCGCCGGCGCCCCAGAGTCTCGATTCCCCGATGATAAGGGGATGGGGGGACACGCCGGGCGCGGGGAAACGTCGCTGTTATGGGCGACGGATGCAGACTGCGTTGACCTGTCGCGGATGCCGGCATCGGATGCACCCGGTCCGCACTTTGCGATGGGGGATGAGGTAGAGACCTCCAGCCGTCGTGCGGGCGAACAGATGGTCGCGGACCTGGTTCAACTCATGGGCGCCAAAAGCAAACAACTGCTCGAAGATTATGCCAAATCACAGCCGAAACGGGCGCCGCTGACATTTGAGCGGGTGGAAGCGATCTGGGAGGCGGAAATTCGGCCGCAACTGAAGACGTTTGCATCGATGCAATCGGGGACGGAATCACCGCCGGAAGATTCGCGGTGGTATGCCAATTGGCACGTGCCGGACCGAGGCTGAGTTTGTCTCGCCAAACCGTGCGCCCGGATACGAGAAAGACCAATTCGCATAAAAATCAGCTTTACCACACTGGGCTGCCTCGATCTGGCCACGTTGTGTCATTCATGTAACATGGCAAAAAAGCCAACGAAAGCCTAGTGCACAAGGAGATACCGGCATGACAGAACCGTTCCGTGTTGCCGCCGTTGTGACCACCTTTTTTCCAAATAGTCACGCTGGGGTGTTGATTCCTAAGTTCTTGCGTGGCTTTCCCACGGACGATGGGCTGATTCCGCCACGGACCCAACTGGCTTCACTGTTCATCGACCAGATCCACCACAACGACATCGGCCGCCAAATCGCGCACCAGTTTGATATTCCCATCTACGAAAGCATTCGGGCGGCGCTCACTCTGGGTGGGGAGAATCTCGCTGTGGATGCGGTGCTGCTGATCGGTGAACATGGCGACTACCCGCGCTCGGTCCTGGGCCAGGAGATGCTACCGCGGCGATACTTCTTTGAACAAATCTGCGGTGTCATCGCCGAGTGCGGCCGGCCCATCCCCGTGTATAACGACAAGCATCTGTCCTACCGTTGGGACGATGCGCGTTGGATGTATACCACCGCCAAGCAGCTCAACGTGCCGCTCTGGGCGGGCTCGGCATTACCGGTGGCGTGGCGGCGACCCAATTTTGAACACCCGCTCGATGCACCAATTGACCAGGCCCTGTCCATCGGATTTCACATGCTCGAACGCTACGGTTTTCACGCGCTGGAGAGCTTGCAGTGTCAAGTGGAACGGCGACGCGGCGGCGAAACGGGCGTACGTTCTGTCCAGTGTCTATCCGGGGGCGCGGTCTGGCAAGCCGCCGATGTGGGGCGTTGGTCCGTTGAAGTGGCCGAACATGCCCTTGCCGCGATTGAAAATGGACCGGTGGGATTGGATACGGCCCAGGTCGAGGAGCCACATCTTTTTCTCATTGAGTATTGCGATGGACTCAACGGCGCAGCTCTGATGCTCGGCGATAATGGCTATGTTCGGAAATTTGCTTATGCCCAAAAGCGTGGGAAAATCATCGATGCACTAGAATACCACACCGATTCGGGCCCAACGCATGCGATCTTCAGCTATATGGGGCTGAATATCGAGGATTTCTTCCTGACCGGCGTCGCGCCGAATCCCGTTGAGCGGACCTATCTGACGACCGGCATCCTGGAGGCCGCGATGATTTCGCATGGCAGCGGCGGCAAACGCATCCAGACCCCTCACCTGGAAATTCGGTATACACCTGACAAGTCCTCTCCCCGACGTCCCGCTGGCCCCCGACCCGCCGGTGCATGCCTTTCGCCCTGGCTCTCGCTTGAACCTGAGGCAACCCCCGCCGCCGAGCCGATTCCCGTCAGCCGTGACGGCACGGTTCGGCGTCGTCGTGGCTGATTGCCTCCGCTCAATTTCCTCTGGCAGTTGAATCTTCGCTTTCTTCGTTAGTATGGATAGGGTGGCGCGGCTTTTTCATTAGGTGACATAATTTGACTTGGGTAAATAGAGAGAAATGCAACCTTGAAAAGGTTAGCCCGAAGAACTGCCACAACTTCCCTCTTGGGGCTTTGTATTCCGAAGATAATTATTCACAACCGCCGGCGAACCTTTTCAAGGCTTTGTTGGTCATTGGCGGTTAATTACCCAAGTCAAGATTATGATTTCTGCCAAACCGGGACGTTGGCTTGCATTTCCACATTGTGTCAGGTATAATACCCCCGCAACTGTACGATGGATTAAAGAAAGTAAAAGCGGTGTTAGGTTCAAAACGGAAGCATTTTCCC
>JAPUIP010000128.1 GCA_027296925.1 Candidatus Poribacteria bacterium
GGAAAAGGGGGAAGCTCTCTCCCCCTTTCGTAAAGGGCGCCGGGGGAATTTTATCGGCTTTTCTGCGGTTTTTTGTTCCTCACGAAATGGCCACAGTGAAGACTACAGATGTTATTAGACCTCCGGTACGAGGTTACGCTTGATTTGGATAACCTCGAAAATCCATCCGCCGGGCGCGCGCATGAACGCCACCTTGCGCTCCCCAAATCCGGCTGAAACTTCGGCGACCTCCCGTATCGCAACCGCGCCGCTCGCAATGGCTTTGGCAACATCGTCCTCAAAGCGATTGCTGATATAAACGAGGTGGGTTACACCGAACGGCAGTGCTTCATCCAGCAGTCGTTCGTAAACCATCTTCTCTGCCAGGTGGAGGTACTTATCCCCCATTTTGACCAGCGGTATCCGAAAAGACTCACCATCAAATTCCAGCGTCTCATCCAGGACAATCTCGTTGCCCATCTGCCGATGAAATGCCAGTTCTTGTTCGAGATCTGGCACTTTGATGCCAATCGTCCACAGCCCGGTTAACACAGCCTTCACCCCTTTCTCAATTTTCCTCTCCTTTTTTTGCTTGCTGCGGAGGGGACAGCAAGCGACCCACCCACTATCTGTCTATCCTGTTTGCGTCGATGTAGTCCCAATCATACGCTATACCCAGCCCGGGTGCATCGGAGACCAGGACATTCCCCGCATCGTCTATCGGATCCGGAATCGCCTTCAGATACGGCGGCGGCTGATCGTAATCGACGCCAGGACGCAACAGTCCCCGCTCATAATACTCACAGGTGGATTCCGGCACCGCTCCCACCAAATGGACATGGGGCGCGCCTGTCCCGTGTAGTTCGCACTGAACCCCATATGCCTGGCAAATATTGATCAGCTTCCAGCAGCCCGTAATGCCGCCATAACCGATATCGATACGCATCATGTCCGACCCACCTTGCAGCAGCCATTCTGCTCGGCTGAAAACGCCTCCCGGAATGTGTTCGGGGGAACAGATGGAAATGTCTAGCTCGCGAGTGAGCCGCCGGTAGGCTTCCACGCGGGTTTCAATCATCGGGTGCTCCAACCAATAGAAATTGAGCTTTTCAAGCTCTCGCCCGACCCAGAGCGATTGCTCCAGCGTATAGACGCCGAAGGGATCTAGCATCAGCACCATATCGTCCCCCACTGCCTCTCGTACCGCCCGGCACACCTCGACATCTTCCTTGGGGAAGCCCGGAAGTTGCGGAGCGGGTTCGCGTGTGTGTGGGTTCCAACAGATGTAGGCGTGGACTTTGTATGCCTTGTATCCTTGCTTTTTGCAAGCCAGGACATGTTCTGCGTACACCTCCGGCCCACCCAGATTGGGAAAAGTGCTGGCATAGGCTTTGATCTTTTCACGTGCGCCGCCAAGGAGCTGATAGACCGGAAGCCCAGCTTTTCGTCCCAAAAGGTCCCACAGCGCGCAGTCCACGACGCCCATCTCGCCTTCTGATGGACTATGCCTGAAGGTCGACATCTGATCCATCCAATTCCAGAGCTTCTCTCGATGCAGCGGGTTGTCCCCCACGAGCAGTGGCTTGATCACATGCTCGATGGTGGGCTTGCTACCGCCCAGCATGTATCCCTCGACGCCCTCGTCCGTGGAGATTTTTGTCACACTCCCCACACTCTCTACTTCATCTCCCCAAACGCCATACCCCCACCGGGTGGGGTGACTCCGGGTCGTCGTCCTGAACTCAATGACTTCGACGTTCGTTATTTTCATCTTTTTCCTCCCCGCCTTGAATGATTGTTTTGATGAACAGGAATTTCCCGGCCGAGGCCGGAGCGAAACATCTCTCAGTCGCTCTGCTGTAACGCCTGATGCGTCAGAATCCGCAGCCGGTCAGCCTCCGACAGGTACGGCTCAATCTGCGCCACAAATTGCGACAGCGTTTCCGAGACAGTCGCTGTTGTGGTGTCGAGTACAAACCGTCTGCGAATCAGCGAGTTTTGGTACTCTTCGTCAAACCGTTGTAGGACATGTTCGATGTCCTGCTCCTGCACAGCTCCCCGTGGATGTGGATTTTCCCGCATCCGTTTGATGATGACTTCGGCTGAAGCTTTGAGCAAGATGAGCACTGTATCCGGCGCGATGTCCATCATTTCATTCTCGACCATCCGTGCCAACTTCGTGCGCTCAGCATACTCGCTCTTTCCCCCGTAGCCGTAATACAGCGGTGCATAAACCGCTTCCTCGATGTGGAAACCGACCAGGTTGTGGTCGGGGTCACTGTAAAACATGGGATTGAGGTGATATTGGATGATATACCGCTGAAACATCTCTTTGAGTCGCGGACTCAGTGCCAGGAATTCCGCCTGTGCCTCAGCCGGCAGTTCGGAAGGCGGGATGGTAAAGTGGTCATGGAAACCACGCCCACCGCCCATTGTGCGTTCAGTCCATTTTACAATTTCGTTGGCTAACGTTGTCTTGCCAGCATACTCACAGCCGACCAGAATCAATCTCATGGCTATCCTCCTGAATGGAAGGCGACATACTTTCGACCGTTCTATCGCCACAGTGCCTAACGATTACGCCGAAACCGAGTTGCCCAAAAATGTAGGCAAACTGATGGTCCGGATGCATTGCCAACATTTAATACCGTTTGCAGTTCTGTTTGAGCACATCCGCAGACGTCTGGTAGGGGCGCTGCTTGCTGCGCCCACCGATTGGGCAGGGCAAGCACTGCCCCTACAGAATCGTATCATTTCAAACTAAATATGGTATAACGTGGATCAGTATAGCAGAGATCCGAATTTTCGTCAAGGGGGCAGATGTCGCATCCACCTAAACTTCAAGCACCTCTTCCTCTCTGAGTCTTCGCCAAAGCGTCGTGCGGCTGATTCCCAGACGCTTCGCAGCGAGTTTCGGTTTTCCATCACATTGCGCCAGAACCTTTTTGATCAGTTCCCGTTCCAGCGTGGCGAGCGGTTTTTCTGCCATGAACGCCAGCGTTAAGATATCGTCCTTGGCTGCGGTTAATTCTGCAGGCAGATGTTTCGTCTCAATAGTATCCCCCGAACATTTGACAAAGGCATGTTCAATGATGTTCTCCAACTGCCGCACGTTTCCAGGATACGAGTATTCCATCAAGAGCTCTAAAACCTCGGGTAAGACATCCCCAATCGACTTTCGATTTTGCCGATTAAACTTCCGGATAAAATGCTGGATGAGCAGTGGAATGTCATCCCGTCTTTCTCGTAGCGGCGGCAGCACAATCGGCACGACATTGAGCCGATAATACAGGTCTTCGCGGAAACTTCCCGCCTCAATGGCCGCCTTCAGATCGCGATTGGTCGCAGCGATTACGCGAACGTCCACCTTTTGCGTGGTCGCCGAACCAACCTTCTCGAATTCTCCCTCCTGCAAAACCCTGAGCAACTTCACCTGCGTCGCAGGGCTCAGATCCGCGACTTCGTCTAAGAAGATCGTCCCACTGTCTGCCATCTCAAATCGCCCTGGACGGGTCGCGGTCGCTCCCGTAAATGCCCCCCTCACGTGACCAAACAGTTCACTCTCCAGCAGATTTTCCACCAATGCCCCACAGTTAACAGTCACAAATGCTCTATCTTTTCTTGGACTTCGATGATGAATCGCCTGAGCGACCAGTTCTTTGCCGGTGCCACTCTCGCCCTGAATCAGAACCGTTGTTGACATCAGCGCCACCTGTTGAATGAGTTCGTAGACCTCCTGCATTTCTCGGTTTTTGCCGATCAGCTTCTCGAATGAATGGCGAAGTTTCAATTGCTCGCTGAGGGCTTTAACCTCCGAGAGATCACGGGCAAACCCTTGTATAAACTGCTGTCCACCATGCTCAATCCTGACCACTCGCATCCCCAACGGCAGCAGTTCACCATCTCTTTTCGGCAGTTCAGTTTCAAAGGTTACGGGGTCTGTTTGGTCCGACAGTTTATCCAAAAATTGACTTACCCGTTGAAATTCGTCGGGATGCATCAGATCGCGCAAGGATAGATTGGAAAGCTCTTGATGTGTGTATCCGAGCCATGTACACATATTTTCATTGACCGTTAAGAATGTCTGGGAAGGCGAGGGACAGATGAAGATTGCATCGTTAGACATTTCAAAGAGCGTACGGTATCGCTCGTTGCTCTGCGCAAGTTCGCTGACCCACCGCCCCTTTTCGATTAGGATTGAAAGTTGTCCGGCGATCTGCTTGAGAAAACCGACATGCGCTTCCGAAAATGCACCGGGACTGACGCTGGTGAAAAACACCACGCCAATCGGTCTCCCACCTACCTTTAGCGGCAGGGTTAGACTGGAGCGCATCCCTTCCTCGACGATGAGCCGAGTCCAGTTGCTTGGGGTCTTCGCGAGATGTTCCTGCAGATCATCAATAATCCGTGCTTCGCCTAACTCCAAGATTCGCTCTAGGCTCGATCCGGCAATGCGCGCGGAAAAGCCGTTATCTAAAACAATCTTGCGATCTGATTTGGTTTTGACCTGCACCAGTTTTCCCGACAATTCGTCAATGAGCGCGATTCCCAATCGGTTGTGTGGCACGACCTCCTGAAGCCCGGCGTAGATGTTCTCGAACACCTCGTCGAGTGTCTTGCCGAGATTGATCTGCTCGAGGATCTCGTAGACCGGATCGGTTTCTCCCTTCACCTCAAAAGTGATGTCATCCTGCTGCCCCCGCGCCCGCACGTCGGGCTCCACAGCAATCTGAATCATCTCTCCATCAGTCCGAAGCGCGTACGTCTTGACCGCCGGCGTGACTAACGGACAGCCTGTTTTCAGATCATACTTCCACCCGTGCCAGGGACAGGTGACCACCTCTCCATCCAAATCTCCCTCCCCGAGCGGGCCTCCCTGATGCGGGCAGGTGTTAGCGGTCGCGTAGAATTTGCCGCCGGCGTTGAAAACCGCTACACTCTCGCCGCCGAGTTTAATCACCTTGCTTTTGCCCGGTTCGATTTCTGACGTTTGTGCGACTTGGATCCATTCTGCCATTTTTTCTCCGATCCGTGAAACGTGAATGATGAACTCATGAGACTATTTCCTTTTTTTATACCACAACACGCAGCCACTGTCAACCATTTGTGTCTCAAATGTGAACTTAGTTTCAAACTGAAACACGATTAAGAATACTTTCTATTCATTGGCATTATCACAAAGTCGCACTTCAAAGGTTTCAAATTGAAACAAAAATATGCCCATGTGGGAACTCACCTTTTATCTCCCATCCATGCGTTGCCCTTGACTTTGCTGGGTTTGGGTGTGTTGGCACCAAACTTGCCTAAAGTGATTACAGGAAGTTTTATTGAGACGGGCTATCAGCCCACTTTTACGAAGGAGGAATATGACCAGTGACCTGCTACATGGAACACGCCAATATCACGGTGGAAAACTTGGACGAAGCGATTCGGTTCTTCACAACAGCTTTTCCGCACTTCAAGGTGCGAGGGCAAGGTGAATCGGATCAAGGCGGCTGGAAAAAGAGGTGGCTTCACCTCGGTACGGATGAGACATACGTGGCCTTAGAGGAGGTCTCTTTGGAACCGGAAGGTACGCGGCGACCGTACCGTGATCCGGGGATTAACCACGTCGGTTTTGTTGTCGATGATGTGGACGCTGTTATCGAAAGACTCGGGGAAGCTGGCTATAAAACGGGAATTGGCGTTGAGCCGCATCCCCACAGGAAGCGTGCCTATTTTCACGACAGGGATGGCAATGAGTATGAGTTCGTGGAATACCTTTCCGCTGACCCTGCGGAGCGGAACGATTATTCACTGTAAAGGAAGCTGACTGTGGCAAACCTGACGATTTGCTGACATCTGTCAGGTCTGAGTTTCCATCTGAAGAAGGGAGGTGAGATCAATGGCACTGCCGAACACAATCGAACGGATTACGCCGCATCAACTCAAGGCAAAGCTGGATGCGGGGAGTTCAATTCTCTCCGTTGCTGTTGAAGGTAGAGCTAGGTATGCAAAACGTCGATTGCCAGGAGCAATCCACCAGGACGATTTTTGGGGACGCCTAGACAGTATTCCAGTTGAGACGGAAATTGTGACGTACTGAGGCTGACCGGGCGAAGGCTCTGCTGCCAGTTTGGCGGCAAAACTGATTGAGCGCGACTTCTCAGACGTCAAAGTCCTCTTGGGAGGCCCGGCGATGTGGGAAGCGGCTGGTTATCCGATGGACACATAATTGTTGTTGACAAGATCGGCAGAGACGTTAAAATTCGATTAACACTTTACGCGAATTATACGTCTTACATTCGTCGAGGATAGTGTATAATCTGTAACGTAACCA
This sequence comes from Candidatus Poribacteria bacterium, assembly GCA_027296925.1. Taxonomy (GTDB): domain Bacteria; phylum Poribacteria; class WGA-4E; order WGA-4E; family PCPOR2b; genus JAPUIP01. Next base: position 6,299 of record JAPUIP010000128.1, read on the forward strand.
AAGAAATCTTCGTTTTACGCTTGAAAAATGAGGAGGTTTTATTGTGAGCATTTCAACCCTAGTTCCCCAAGAAACACCCGCCGGTTCGATCCATGTTGCGGATCTACCAGAGGTGGAAGTGGTAGACGAAACTGATCTTGTCTACCACCAATTATGTCGCGCTGATACGTTTGAAGGCAGTGAAGGCAAACCCTTCCATGTCAACGGCACACACCTCGCGGTGTTCAAGTATCAGGATAAATTTCACGCTGTTGACAACCGCTGCCCGCACATGGGCTATCCGATGTCGGAAGGCAGCGTCCGAGACGGCGTGCTGATCTGCCACTGGCATCACTGGGAATTCGATCTCAAATCGGGCGGCTGCTTTTTGGCGTCCGGCGATGATCTGAAGGCATTCCCCGTCGAAGCGCGTGATGACGGCTATTTGTACGTCGGATTGGCGAGCGGCGAAAGAGAAGCCGCCAAACGGCGTGTCATCGATCGCGGAAAACGCGCCCTTGAGCGGGGACTCAAAGATCGGAGCTCGTTCTTTATTGCGAAGGCGGTCACCGCACTTAGTGATGCAGGAGCAGCGCCGCTGGAGATTATCTATCAGGGGCTGCACTATGGTGCGCATAAAAGCAGCGAAGGCTGGTCGTCTGGCGTCGCGATCCTCACGCTCGCGGCAAATCTGTGGGACGACGTCGATGCAAAAGATCACAACCTGTTTCTCGTGCATGGCCTGGCGCAGGTAAGCCGTCGGACGACGGGAAGTTCACG
>JAPUIP010000129.1 GCA_027296925.1 Candidatus Poribacteria bacterium
CATCGGCACAACCTTTGCGATTGGGGATTTCGATGGAGACGGCAGGCAGGAGATTGTAGCCGGTGACCAAGAAGGTGATCTGTTCATCTACGAGGCAACGGACGATGATCATCGGGGCTTCGCTCTGACCTGGGTGGGGCAGATAGATGCAAACAACGCGCATCATCTCGCCGCTGGCAATCTTCAGAGCAGTACGCATCCACAGTTCGTTGTGGGTGGACAGTCCGCGGATGACTTCGATCTCCCGACGCAGCACTGGATCTTCGTCATCTTCAGATCAACAGGTAACGACAGCTATGAGGCAATTTGGACGCAACGCATCCGTGAGGTGCGATCCGGTGGCAACGGCGTCGCAGTCCTTGACACCGGTCGCGCGTTTCATCAACTGGCAATTGCCGTTTGGCCGAATTTCTATCTTTTCGAGTATACAGGTGCGGACTTCTCACCGATCTGGCATCATTCGGCGAGCAGCACGTTTCGCCCCGTTGCCGCGGATATCGATGCGGATGGCCAGAGCGAGCTCCTGTTCAACAATGCGGAAGCACTCACGGTTTTTGGATTCGGGACGGATCGAAAATCTCTGTTGGTCCCCTGGGGGATAACCGCCACAGCGATTAACGAGACCTCGATACGTTTGGAATGGCAGGCCTTTCTCAACCATTCATATACCGTCTTTCGGGGTGTCAGCGAGAATGAACTGAGCGTGCATAAAACCGGAATTCCGCAGACGCCCTTGAGGAATGAACCGTTTCCAAAGGTCTCTTTTACTGATGAAGGGTTACAGACAGGACAGACATACTGGTATGGGGTTGCGGCAAGCGATGGGGTGGGAAATCTCTCCGACCTGTCACCTCCGGTTTCCGTTATGCCGACGGCGCCGCCACGCCTGATCGCTGCAGAATATGCCGTCTCGAATCGGATTTTGTTGCGCTTCGACAAACCGATGGGCACGTCGGCGGCACAGCCAAACCATTATCGCTTGAATGAACTTGCATCCACACGGTTTCATCAGCCCCGATCCGCTCTAATCGATCAATCCAGCCGGCGTGTCATTGCCACATTTGAAGCCGGGGTCTTGCGTCCACTTGCGGTTTACGAAATTCGTGCGGAAAACCTGCGTGATATGAATGGCGCCTTAATCGCCGCTGATGCAAACACTTTGACGCTGACCGTGCCGCAGCCGGCGCGAATTACGGATCTCTCTGCGGCAATCGTCTACCCCAATCCGGTTCGGGGCGATCGCGTTGTCTTTGATCGCCTGCCGCCCGAAACGGAAATTCAGATCTACGATGTTGCCGGAAGCCAGATCGCATTTTTGACACTTACCCCAAACGATCAGGGACGAAAGATCTGGGTTTTTCACCAATCTGACCAGACGATTAGCAGTGGCACTTACGTCTATGTCCTGGAGGTAGGCAGTGAAAGGCGAACGGGAAAATTGTCGGTCATCCGCTGAAGGCTTTATGCCGACTGCTCAAGGTACGCGGTCATCTGCTGGATGTATTTCCCGCCAGAATCGATAAGCGATTGTGCGCTCTCGTAAACAATGCGGTTGTCCAGATCTTCGTAGACATGAACAATTCGATTTCTGAAGGGAACGAACTTGTAGCGAAAGGCAGAGACCACCTCGTTATCGATTGCCCCCAATTCGGACACCCCCCTAAACGATTCACGCGCAGATTCGGGAGTGACACCGCCGGTAAGACCAATGAGCAGATTGTTTGCATCAATTGCGCATTCAATCGCAACCTGACATCCGCGTTCAGTGAAGCCGTGCATGACAACCCCCGCCTTCAAGTATTCCTCGCTCGATTTCGGGAGGTTCTGTTTCAATTCATTCAGGTACTGCGTCATCGTTTTCAGTTTCTTGCGGATCGGATCAGACAGCGCTTTCGTTATCATGACACCACCGCTTCAGGTATTCCCATCCCAATTGCCGGAACTTGGCATCGTCGTCAAAACGCCGCGCCGCATAAGAACGGAAGCAGAGAAAGGTTGTGGGCTCCTTCTGGTAGATGAGTTTACCGTATCTTGCAATCTCAAAGAGGAGAGTCGAATTATCCATCTGATTCAGAAGCACCAGATCAATGTCATACGGCTGATCGACGATTTCGTCCAGATCCGCGAGGAGGTTCATTTCCCACTGCCATCGGGCTTTGTGGTCAGCCGAGAGCCGTTCAAAGGCTTGCCGTGTTGTCCGAACGGCGATGTCCAAATCTTCAGGATGAGTCTTACCTTTCGCATACGAACCAAACAGTACAATCAGATCAAGCTGATACCGGTCTGCGATTTCATGCAGTTTGGCTTTGTCAACCTGCTCTAGCATTTTCTTCCCTCGGCGTAGAATATCTGAATTCGAAGAGAATCTACTCCGCTTTTTCTTCAAGGTCTAGAGCGACGAATCGATAGCCGATGGCTTTCATCCGCTCCACAATTGTCTCACGCATCTGAAGTGCGCGGTCAAAATCGGAGGCGGGCACCTGTATGCGCACAATTTTAGCATGCGGATAGATCGATGCCTTCTCAATGCCAAGTTCCGCCAAATGCTTCTGACCTAGCGCGATGCGTGCATCTTCGTCTGATGTTGTGTCGGTATTTGACGCCATATCCCTTCCCTTTCTGAATTGCTCAAATTTGCGTTTTGTCCATAACTTCCCGATAAATATCCAGATAAGATTCGGCGATATTTTTCCAATCGTACTTTTGGACACGGGCCACACTGGCTCTGCCCATCTGTACACGTCGTTTGCCGCTGTTAATCATCTCGATCAAACCCTGTGCAAGCGCATCAGCATCGCCGGGAGTAAAAAGCGCACCGTTTGTTCCAACCGCCTCGAGGTCTTCAATGCCCTGCACACGGCTCGCCACAATGGGTAAGCCCGACCCCATCGCTTCCAACACCACAAGCGGCATCCCCTCTGCTAGTGAGCAGAGCGTGAAGACGTCCGCTTCTTTATACTTCTTGGGAAGTTCTGAATATGGGACAGATCCAGCAAAATGAATCTTGTGTCTCACGCCCAACTCATCTGCAAGCTTCACGAGATTGGCACGTTCGGGGCCATCGCCGACCAACTCAATCTCGAAATCGTTCGTCGCTTCCTGAATGACCCGCGGCACGGCACGGATGAGGAACTGAAAGCCTTTGCGTGGGATGAGCCGGCCGATGGTCAATATTCGTACCCGTGGTGGATGGGCTTCACGCGGAATGGGCGTGAAACGGCTGAGGTCGAGCCCATCGGGGATAACCCGCAATTTCGCTTGTGAATCGGTGCGCAGCGCCAAATCCCGCAAGCCATCGCTGCACGCAACCACCGCAGCGGCGTTCCGCCAAATTCCCCGAATCGCCGGCGCGAGAAAGCGATACAGCCAGCGATAGTAAGGCGGATCCGGATTTGGACGCGGTACATCGCGCCCACCCAGAAATACAACGTAAGGGAGACCGAGCGTCTTTTTGAGCAGATATGCTCCACCCCCCGACGGTATACCAAAAAAAACCTGAACGATCTCCGGCTGAAATCGCTTGATGACCCCGAAGCTGTATACACTCGAACTGATTGCGTAGGTCAGCATTTCATGAACCTGGCATACGTCCTTCCGCTTTCGGCGTGCAGGGACCCGGTGAACGCGGAAGCCCTCGATGACTTCGTCCCTCGGTAACGCCCGAAATTGAGCGGTAATCAGAAGGACTTCATGCCCGGCGGCAACGAAGTGTTTGCCGAGGAAGTGGGATACCCAACCCCCACCACCGCCAACCGGTGGGAATTCGTAATTAAACATTAAAATACGCATTGTCGAACCAAAGTGGATATTTCATACCACGTTTCGTTTCAAATGAGACTATTCCGGCATAGGCTTAGGTCATTCTGAGCAACGCGAAGAATCTCAGGATTGCAATCATAAAGCCAACAATAGATTCTTCACTCCGCTGCGCTCCGTTCAGAATGACAAGAACGAATCGTCTCACTTCTAACTGAAAATGGTATCAGTCGTTCAGATCTGCGTTTCCAAGAAGGCTTCAATCTG
>JAPUIP010000013.1 GCA_027296925.1 Candidatus Poribacteria bacterium
ACTGCGAGCCTTCTCAACGGTTTAATGATAGTACACCATCCCGCTTAAAATCCTAAAAAAATGGGACTGGCCCCTGATCGCCGGGGTAGCAGAGTCGCGAACCATAAGATGAACAAACCGGCAATTGGAAACAGTCCCTAATTCTTGAGAGATTCTGCTGAAGCTGAGACCTCTCCGTGTTATGGCCTGTAGCGGATGAGGTTCTCTTGCGGCATCACAATTTTACCACCGCGCCATCCACAGCCTCAATCTGCACGCGCATGAGCCACTCACCGCCGCCGCGAAAATGCACCTGCCGTTTTTTTAACCACTCGACGAGGGTATTGCGATCGGGGGCTTCCCACTCACAGACCATCCGGCCGAGCATCGTGTCACACTGGACCCGCAAGCTCTTGATACCATCGCTTTCTTCCGCCATAAACTGCTTGACCAGCCGTTCAACATCCTGCCGGGTCATGCAGGCAATGATATGGGCAGAAACAAACTTGGGCATATCCTCTCCAACATCAGGTGAAGCGTGAGTTGGTGAATTCAGAAATGGACGACAAAATAGAATTCACCAACTCGCGATCGATTAACCTTTTGCGATTGGGGCGCCCATGAGGTTCCCCCACTCCGTCCAACTCCCGTCGTAGTTGCGCACCTTTTCGTAGCCTAAGAGATACTTTAACGCAAACCACGTATGTGAGGAGCGTTCTCCGATGCGGCAGTAGGCGATCGTTTCCTTGCTGGAGTCAACGCCCTTACCGCCGTAGATTTCCTGGAGTTCGTCGTAAGACTTAAAGGTGCCGTCTTCTGCCACCGCTGTGGCCCACGGGATGTTTGCCGCGCCGGGGATATGCCCACCACGCTGTGCGGTCTCGCTCATCCCCGGAGGCGCGATGATTTCGCCGGAGAATTCCGCCGGTGAGCGCACGTCCACCAGGTTAATAATCTCTTGATTGAGTGTCGGCAAAATGTTGTCCTTCGTCGCCCGGACATTATCGTCGGGGAATTTCGCCTTGTAATCTGCGGCAGGATGTGAGGACGCTGTCGTTACGAGTTTGCGCCCTTCATCAGTCCATTTTTGGCGTCCGCCGTTCATCACCTTCAGCTTGCTTTCGTCATGCCCATAGTAGCGGAACTGCCAGAGGGCATACGTCGCGAACCAGTTGTTATTATCTCCATAGAAGATAATCGTGGTGTCATTGCTGATGCCGGACGCGCTGCACAACTGTTCAAACTGCTCCTTCGTCAAAATGTCGCGTCGGACTTGGTCGCACAGTTGGGTCTGCCAGTTGAGTCCGACGGCTCCTTCAATGTGTCCCTCGTCGTAAGCTCCCGTATCTACGTCCACTTCTAACAAGCGGACACCTGCATCACTGCCATGCTGTGCAACCCAATCGGTGCTAACTAATACTTCCGGTTGAGCATAGTCTGCCATGTTAAAGAACCTCCGTTAAGATTTGACTTTGATTGTCGATTCGATAAGACTCGATTGGACGACAATTGTTCAACATATTATAACCAACGAATCAGGTTCGGACAATCAGAAAATACAGAATCCCTCTCCATAGCCAGAACAACAAGATTCCTTCGATAATTTTTCGAAAGTATAACCCATCTTCCCTGACAAAGCAAATACATCTCCCCCAGGCATCACGCCATCAAATTATTGCGCTTCGATCTGCTGAATCATCGCTTTGGTCTCGTCGGATTCAGGAAATTGCTGGGAGATTCTCAACGCATTCTGAAATTCATCCAGCGCGTTTTGCGTGTCCCCACTTTTGAAGTGTGCCATCCCGAGATGATAGCGAATGGTCGATGAATAGGGGATTCCCTGGATGGCTTGCTTGAGTCGCTCGACAGCTTCCGTGTAATTGCCCCGCTTAAAATGAACCCAACCCAGCGTATCAAGAATCGCTCCGTTCTTCGGCGCAAGCTGTACGGCCTTCTGCACAAGGGAGAGCGCGTCGTCCAAATTTTGCGCTTTTTCGCCATAATGGTACGCTAACTGGTTATACCCGATCGCAGAGTCTGGCGCAAGCGCGATTACCTGTTTGTACGCATTCACCGCATCTTGATCCTTGCCTTCCAGTTCGTAGACGGCGCCCAATCTTAAATGGACAAGAGAATCTTTCGGACTGAGCGCAATCACCTTCTGATATTCACGGATTGCCTGTTCCGGTGATTTTTGGGCGACGAAGATTTCAGCCAATTCATAATGTGCGGGGGCAAATTGCGGCGCTAATCTGTTGAGTTGTTGAAACTGAGTAACAGCTTGGTCTAACTCACGTTTTTGCATCAGGGCTTTGCCCTTGATATACAGGGCAATCGGATTTGATTTGTGGCGTTTGAGTGCCAGGTCGCACGCTTCTACGCCTTTATCTGGCCAGCCTTTGAACAGGTAGAGCGTGGCGAGGTTGGTTTGGGCGGACGAGGCGGCGGATGCTCTCTTGAAGTGTTTCTTGAGATCTAGGTTCTCAGCGCTGAACCGGGCAATAAATCCGCTCGCATTCTGAAGATGCTCCGCTGCTTCATCCCATTTCTTTTGTGAAAGATACACATTTGCCAGCAAGAAGTGAACGAGGAGATCTGTTGTGTCAGCGGCGACCGTCAGTGCACGTTCAAGCTGGACAATCGCCTGTTGGGAATTCTCCTCGACATGTTCGATGATTCCCATCGCTATCGCTGTATCTGCTTGCTTCGCGTTGATTTGCTCGGTCTTTTGGAATGCCTCTCGCGCGGTCTTCAGATCTCCCTTGGCCACCCAGCAGAGCCCAA
>JAPUIP010000130.1 GCA_027296925.1 Candidatus Poribacteria bacterium
TATCGCTTATAAAGGATCAACAGGACGGCGTGGTAAGCGTGGCATCCTTGCCATTGCAGTCGAAGACGGAAAGCCTGTCGGTGAGCCGTATCTGATTAATGAACAATCACGAGGTTATTTCAGGCTATTCCACTGGTCAAAGGATGGCAAAATCACTTTCTTCCGCGAGCATCACAAGCAAGGATTGTACACTGTATCAATCGAGGGAAATTTAGACCTTCAAGACAACGCACCGCTGGTCATTGACGCACAACTGCAGCGTCTCCTTCCCCCCGACGTAGATCTCGTCTCTGGAAGCTATCGGTGGTCCCCTGACAGTCAGCGTTTATTCGTCATGTTAGGTCATCAGGACTTCCGTATCGGCTATGTGCCGACAGACGGAGATCAGAAATTTCGGGAGATTCAGGTTGGCGAGCGATTGAAGATCTGGGGAGAAGCCGTGCCATCGCCTGACGGGACGAAGGTCGCCTTCAGCGCTATGCGAACGACAGATCTCGATCAAATCTCGGAAGAGCAGCCCTGGCCTAGCGTAGGATCGCATTTATACACGATTTCCGCAGACGGTAGCAATCTGAAACAGTTGACACAGGGAAAAACCTTTAACACGAATCCGTGCTGGTCGCCTGACGGCAAACGGATTGCTTTTACGAAAGGTAGCGTTGCAGGAATCGGTTTCAAGGCGTCGATTTATGTCATGGATGCGGAAGGCGGCGAGGCAAAACCACTTACGCCGGAATCAGATCTGATCGATCAGGAGCCCACGTGGTCACCTGATGGAACGCAGATTGCGTTTCTGCGGATGGGCCGGGGAAATCGACGCGGTTACGAGGAGATGCCCGGCGATGTGTACGTTGTGCCTGCGGCCGGTGGTGAATCGACACAACTGACGTTTGACCGGAAGCATAAACTGAACCTGCACGGGTCGCCAGATGGGAAGTATATCGCTTATGATACGGGTGGGGAAGTGTGGGTTGTTCCGGCTACCGGTGGGAAGGCGAGAAGGTTGACCCCGGCCGCCACTGGATCTAATCGTTCTCGTTGGTCACCCGATGGAAAATCGCTGCTTAGTGTGCGCGGTGAGAGTATTTGGATCACCGATGTGGAAAGCGGCAAATCAAAGGAGATCCAACTTCGCAGATTCAGCGACATCGTCGATTATCCCGTTTGGTCGCCGGATGGGAAACAGATTGCATTCACCGGGCGTGTGGTGGATCTGGGGTGGTGGCGCGTTCAGGTGAAGCGTTAGATTAGGGCAGATCGATGCTCACGTGTCTTGATGATCGCCCGAACCTCACCGCGCACTCCTTCCTAGATGTTCTTCAGGTGTAGCGCCGGCCACGTCGCGATTACCAATATACCCGGTTAGTGGCCTGCTATAGTTCGATAAGCCGCTCGATCTCCACGAATTCGCTCACCCGGTCCCTCAAAATGAGATCGCGGAACTTTGGTCCATGTGAGTTTGAAATCCAGTAATCATCGGATCTCAAATTTTAGCAGGTCACCAAGCCAAAATCAAAGATCCGGTAATCATCTGCTCGGGTTTGGGAATACGCCGCTATTTCACAATCACCAATTTCCTCGCCGCGCGAAAATCACCGGCTCGCAACTGATAGAAGTAGATGCCGCTGGAAACCCGCTCACCATAAGCATCGCGTCCATCCCAATAGGCAGCCTTCTCTTGGGTCACGTAGAAACCCACTGGTTGAAATCCGGGCGAAAGCCGCCGGACTTCTTTGCCTTGTATGTCATAGATCTGGATCGTAACCGCTGCATCCAAAGCGAGCTGGTACGGTATCCAGGTTTCCGGGTTAAACGGATTGGGGTAATTCGGCAGTAGCGCTGTCTCAGTAACCACTTCCTTTGCCTGCGCTAACCAGGATCTCAGGAATTGGATGGCAATCTCTACACCGGTTGACCGGTTGCCCATCGCCTCTAGATCTGCCAGTGCGTCCCGGATTTTGTGGGCACTCGGCACCTGCATGGGTAGGCGAGTAGACGACTTCGTGCTATATGCAGCCGGGGCCGCGCTACCGGTATTTTCGCCGAAATGTGATGCAACGCGAACCAGATCAAACACATCGATCTTCCCATCACCGGTGACATCGCCGCTGAGATTTTCCCCGCTCGCTCCAAATTGGGAGGCAACCCGAACCAGGTCAAATACATCAACCGATCCGCTACCGTCAACATCCCAGGGGGTTTCGTTCTGCACGCCACCAACAACAATTGAAGCTTGAACCGGCTCTGCACTGCCGTCGGTGTTTGCAGCGTCGATCAGGATGACATATTTTCCGGGGGCCGTGAACCGGGTATACCGCCCCACATAGATACTATTTCCCTGTGACGTCAAGGAGATCTGGTCAAATGCCAAGGCAGTCCAGCTATCAAAACGCGCCGTGGGATTAAAGCTCGGTGGCAAGATGCTTGCTGTGACGACTGACTCGCTCGGCTCAATCAGCCGAACTTCGATTTGCGCCTCACTTTCGCCTTCGGCCAAAGTACTCGGCACCTTCACCTCCTGAATGATTGGCTCGTTCGCCAAACTGATCAGGTTGTCGGGCAGAAATACGTTGGAAAGGGTGGTAAAATCAATCGTCTCGTTCGGCACCGAGTCACCGTTGGCGTCGAACAGAGGGAACTGATCGCTGTGTTGGGGCAGGCGCTTGAGGAGTTCGTCAGTCTCCTGAAACGCCGTACTGAGATCGCGATTGCGGTCGATCTGATCGAAGAAGTATTTGGAGAAGGAGGAGAGGTTGCCGAGCAGCTTCGCCTGTTTGTCCGCGCGCGCGCTCACAATCACCGTTCGCCCGGGCCTTGTCAATTCAGGGATAAATTGTCCAGAGTGACACGCTTCGATGATGATGGTCACCGGGGTGCCACTGGGGAGCTGATCCAACCACCCCGCAAGTTCTTTAGCTTCGAGGAATACAGAATCGTCAGCCGTCTTTTCAACGAGGAAATTTTCGTCCGTGTTGTGGCTAATCAGGTACAGCAGTAGCGGTCTGTTGGCGTTGACCTGGCCCGCCGCCCAATCGGTGATTGCGAACTCCAGCCATGCTTTGGTTATTTGCCGATCGATGGTGGGATCTGGGTCGTTACTCGGGCTCAGGTAGTAGATGTCGTCGTCGGTGTACGTGCGCCGCCGCAAGATGTTGTAGACATAATTGGCGACGCCGCTGAAGGTGAGCCACCCGTCGTTGGTCTGCTCGTTGCCGCCACCGAGAACGACGATGGCTTTACCGATATTTTTCACGACGGAGATGCCAATCGTGTCACTCAGGGTGGAGTCGTAACTTGCGTTCCCCGCATAGCTTGCGCTGATCTGCCAAGTCCCCTCGATGTCAAGGGTGACCATTCCTTCAAACAAGCCATCGGTCGATGTGGTCACCGGAGCGAGATCGGGGGCAATGCCGTCAGGCCGCAGTACCCGAAGGCTGATGGATTCGCCACTGATCTGCGGCTGGAGTTGTCCCATAATTTCAATCGTCTCTCCTAAATTTGCCGTCGTCGGAGGCTCAATCCAGCGAATCTCGCTCCGCCCTTCGGCAACCTTGAACTGGGTTTGCTGCTCCGCCGCGTTAAAGAGATCATCGCCCGACCAATTTGCCTTTACACTCCAATCGCCGACCTCGTTCGGTGTGAAGGAGATTTCGTAGCTTCCTTGGTCGTCCGCTGTCGGTTGCTGCTCGATCTGCTCGCCGCTTGGGAGCGTATAAGTCAACACAATGACGAGGTTCTCACTGGGGGTGGTCGCGTTGGGACGGATGAGATTTCCGAGGACAAGCAACGATTCGCCGAGACTGCCTTCCGACGGGCTGGTTCGGACCGTGAGGAAGGCATCCGTTTTGGCTTTTGCCTCTACCTTGAGCGTCAATGTGAGATTTTCAGAGGTGCTCTGCGGTCCCTGTCCAATCACCGTAAACTGATAATCCCGGATCGCAAGACTGTCAAGGGTAGCAACTGTCAACTGCACAGTTTGCGTCGGTTGATCGGCGGTCAACTGAACTTCGGCGATGTTGAAAGTGCCCGCCGCACCGAGCGGGAGGTTCGCGGCTAGTAGGGAAACCGCGCCTTCAAATCCCTGCTGGCTGATGACCTGGATGAGATAGGTCGCCGATTCGCCGGGGGAAACGGATTGAATCGGATCGATTGGCGATGCGAGCGCGAACGAGACTTCTGGTCCCGTCGGGCTGGTATTTTTGATGACGTTTGTTCGCCTGATTTCGCCGTTATTCCCGGCATCGTCGGAGGCTTCAAAAACGCTGACCAGGACGAGGCCATCAACGAATATCGCGAGATTAAACTCGGCTGAAAAAGCCCCAGCCGCATCGGCTATTGCTTCCGCACTCAGACTGTTTGACGCTCCATCCGCCACAACCACCGTCACAGTGCGATTGCCGGTGGCTTCCCCTGTCACCTCAACGTTCGATACGTTGGTGAGGGTAATGGCACCTCCGGTGACAGCAAGGTTTTGCGGAGCCGGGGGCGGTTCGTTGTCGATCGTAACCTGCGTGCTGCTATCAGTGTTTGTGTTACCGGCGCCGTCCTGCAACGTTACGGTGATCACGGTGTTTTCGGCGTTGTCGATTTCGAGTACGGAATAGACACCCACATAGGTGCCGCTCTGTCCTGCCGTCATGACGAGCCCTGTTGCCGCCGGGACGTTCTCGATTGAAAATGATGCTGTCCCGCCGCCTTCGCCGACCAATGTAACGCGGATGTCATCCCCGGCGCGGGCAGCCGTGAACGACGATGGCTCATCATTGCGAAGCAGTTCGACTGCCACAGACGTAATCTCGGCAGTGCTATCTTGCCCTGTAATCGTGAGTTGGGTCGTTGCGCTTTTGCCTCCGGTGACGGCAAACAGGTTGAGGGTTGTATTCGACTCGATTGAAGAC
>JAPUIP010000131.1 GCA_027296925.1 Candidatus Poribacteria bacterium
AAGAACGGCTAATTGTCGGAAGCCTATACCTATCATTCTGACATCCTTCCTTTCGCTGTCTTTGCAGATAAAAAAAAGAAGCCAAACTAATGGCTGCTTTTTTTATGCTCGATAGATGTAAACGACTGTTCAAATCAGTAATCTTATTCAACAGCTCCGATTTTTGCAGCTTCTGGTGCCCTCATCGGCAGTTTCTGATTTGCCAATGTATCTTCTGGCACATAACCGGAGTAGTCAGAAATCGAACCGTGCGTCAGTGCGTAAACCGCAACGTTGGTCATAAAACGATAGACGCCGGGGGAGTAGTGGACGGAACGGGTTGGCAAGCTAACCGACTCCATCGCACACATATAATCACGACGGAAGATTAGCACAGAAAGCTTGTCATTCGTCGTGGCAATGCCTTCCAGATAGTTCCGTTTCGGCGGATGCGTTCCCCACCAGAAAATGTCGAATCCAACCGGCGGGCCACCCATTTCATAGTAATTGTTGTAAATCTCGTGGTCATTTGAAAGACGCTCAACCTGAAATTCGGGCATGACATACCGCATCTGAGCGAGGAACAGACGAATCATCGCTTGCGCAGGCGCGTTCACACCGCAATCGTCAAAGGCAAGCAGGCCGCCTTTTTCAACGAGATATCGCCGCAGTGACGCCGCTTCGGATTCGGAGAATCGGCTATCCAATTTACCGCCGCCGTACGTACGACCCATCAGGTTTTTGGAACGAACGAGTGAGGGATCATGACCCGTCATGAAAAGTAGGGGTGCTTTCATCATGTTGGCATCGTTCAGCTTGAGGGCGCCACCTTCGACGTTCATGTCGGCTTTAATCTTCGTACGTTCATTGAGCCACTTGGTAAATGCGTTCAATGAAGAAGCATCTGCCCACCAGTCAGAGATGCTGTGACGAACGCGGGTGAAGCGGAAGACACCACGAATATCGCGGCCTTTACCAATGACACGGCCACCGGGTTCACCACGCGGCAGAGGCGGCACTTCAACGTTACCGAGGGTGATGTTCTCAACAACATTGCCCAGGGCGTCGCGAGCGGCACCGACGTGCTCAACCATGGAAAGCCCAGCCGGACGCTCGAAAGCAACCTTGACCTGCACAATACCGCCAATTCCGCGACCAATGTTCGCGGGAGCCGCACTTGGGGCGGAAAAGACAGGGGCGGAAAATGCCAATGCACCGGGTGCATCAGACTGCGGCAGGTTGGCGTGTGTCACCACCTGGGGCGCTAGGGTGTCAATGCTCGCTATCCTCGGAAGGTTCGGATTGATTGGTGCATCTAACCGAACAACCTTATTCGAGAATTCCAGTACGGTCTGCGGTTGGACAGAAGTTGTACGAACGATGGCCGCCGTCGTGACTCGCGGTTGCACCTGAACTTCTTCAACAATAACCGTGCTTTCTGTTGGGACGGTTGGTCTGATGATCGGCTTGATAACCGGCTTACGAACTTGAGGTTTAGGGGGTTCTTTGGCTTGAAGAAGATCAGCACCGAAAACATCTTTGAACTGTTGCGTCTGAGTTACGAGATATACGCCAGCGATAAAGAAAATGACCCCGTGAACAATTAACGAAGTCATCAAAGCTCCTGACATTTTCTTGGCACTCATTTGTTACCTCCAATAATTTTGCGATTTATCTTAATGATTGAACAGCCTCTTGCATCAACTCACATGTGATACAAAAACTTGTATTTGACTGTGCCAATTGAAGCAATTTATATGCCATCACCTTGGCACCCCTAAAAACCTTGGGAAATAAGGGTTCTCTATACGTAGTTTAGCCTGTCAATGCCCCCAATGGTTTAGACTTACCTGTTCCAACTGCACTATTTGGTGCAAAATGAAGAACGGTCCACACAGTCAGAACCAAGAGCAGGGAATTATGCCAATAAACCAAACCTGTCAAAATCGACGGCTCCAAAAACAGGTCTGTCTGCGAAAAAATCCTCCAGGGCGGCGAGTGTCATTTCACCGATCTTGGCATAGCCGTAAGCGCCGGTGCCGGAGATGTGGGGCGTGACGAAGACATTCGGCAAGTGTCGAAACGGGCTATCCACCGGCAAAGGCTCCGGCGTCGTGACATCGAGCGTGATGAGGATGCGCCCGGTACGAGCTTCCGCGAGTAGTGCATCGTGGTCGATAACGCTGCCCCGCGACGTGTTGACCAATGTTGCCCCGTCCCGTAACAACTGGAGTTGTTCCGCGCCGATCATGTTGTTCGTCTCGGGGATGCTCGGCGCGTGAATGGTGACAAGATCGGATCGGGCGAAGAGATCGTTGAGACCGGCCTTTTCCACACCAAGATTCCCGGCGTCCCAATCCGATAAATACGGATCGTGGATTAATAAGGTAAGGTTGAAGGGCTTCAAGAGTTTGATGACCTCACGTCCAACCTTGCTTGCGGAGACGATACCGACGACACTTCCGCGTAAAAACTGCCCGTTTGAGGTCACTTCCTCGCGCTGCCATTTTCCCGATCGGGTGTGAGCGATGAAGTCAACCCATCGGCGTGAAGTCATGATCAGCGCGCCAACTGTGTACTCGGCAACATTGTAGGCAATGGCTTCGTTGGCACTGAAAACGCAAATCTGACGTGGTACGATATATTTATCGATCACCTCACCGACGAGCCGCTTCACGGAGCCGGCTGAATGGGCGATGATCCGGAGCGCATCTGCGTGCTGCATCGCTCCTTCGGTAATCGGTGGTGCGCCCCAACCGGTCACCACGCCATCGAATCCGGCAATGCGTTCGGCGACCTGATCACTGGTGTAGTTTGAAGCGGTTTCGTTCAAAGTCACATCGAACCGATTCCGCAACCGTGCAAAAACTTCGGGTTTGAACACTTTTTCCGTGTGTTCGGAAGTGGGCAGGTATAAGATTTTGGGCTTGCTCATTATTCTTCCTTCCCTGGGATGAGATGTTGGAACGAAAACGTCTGGCGTGCGGCGGCATACGTCATGCTTGAAAAACTCGCATCACCATCACGTGTGACGAAAATGGGACTCAGCCATCTGAATCACATCTGTTACTTCGATTTCTTTCATACACCCCTCGCCGCCAAATTTACAGGATGCCTCCATACACGGCGGACAATCCGGCTTCCGTCGAATTGTCTGGCAATGCGATCCAACCGGACCAAACCGATTGGGGTCACCGGGGCCGTACAACCCTATTGTCCACGTACCCACAGCGGCGGCGAGATGCATCGGGCCGCTATCATTGCCAATAAATAGGTCGCAACGTTTCAAGATCTCAGCGAGTTGTGATAGGGTTGTCTCGCCCGCGATTTCCATTGACTCTCCAACCATCTGCTTCTGAATCTCCGCAATAACCGGCAACTCAGATCTCACGCCAACGAAGATAATCTGCGCTTGTTTCTTTTCAATGAGCCAGTCGGAGACGGCCGCAAAACGCTCAGTGGGCCAGCGTTTGAGTGCAATTGGAGATGCGGGGTGGATGGCAACGAGTGGACGCCCTTCGACAACCCCCAATTGGTCGAGGAACGCATCGGCCCATCTTCGGTCAGCGAAAGTGGTGTGAAAGACCGGAGTGCGGCAGGGCGTCGGAATGTGTGCGGATCGGAGGACATCGAGGTTACGTTCGACTTCATGAAAATCGGTGAACCGAGCGTATCCCAGTTTGTTGGCAACCTGAAGTGATGCAAGAGCCTGCCGGTGAGCGGCTGATTTGAACAGGGCGAAAATCACCGCTAACCAGTCGCCTCGCAGGTCGATGAGGAGCTCATATTTCCGTTGCCGCAGCGCATGAAATAGACGAATCGCCTCGCGCAAACGCGTTGGATGTCCAGACCGGCAGAAAAACGACGCATCGTACTGGAAGATTGCGTCTACGTCTAGATGGTTCTGGAGGGCATCGACTCCCCAACTGCCGACGAGCGCGTGAATTTGTGCCTTTGGATAAGCACGGCGCAGATTCGAGAAGACCGGGGTTGCGAGCAACACATCCCCGAGGTGATCCAATTTCACGACAAGAATTTTGTTGGGATTGAAATTCGACGGTAACGGCTGACGGTAACAGAAGTGTTGTACGAGGAAAGAACCGATTATCGTTGCAGATTCGATTGCAGTGTTGAGCATACTTTGGCGTGATACGGCAGGAACGTGTACTCTTTACGACTTTGCCCATCCGCAAATCTGTCGATGGCTTTACCGGTCAGCTGATGCGCCTCAACCCAACCTACAACGTACTTCAGTACAACGTAAGTGAATGTGATAAAGTCGAACTAAAATCAGTATTTGCTCATGGCAGCATCGCGCGTATTCGCTGGAGCGATGTCGTAGTGCGAGAACTCCATCGTGAACGTCCCACGTCCCTGAGTCAGCGAACGCAGATCCGTTGTGTACTGAAACGTCTGCGCCAATGGTACGTAGGCGTTAATCATTTCCGCCGCGCCAAGTGTTCCAGTTTCGTTGATCTGAGCACGACGTGAGTTGAGATCGCCAATGACTTTTCCAATGTGTTCAGCCGGGGCAATCACTTGAATCTTCATAATTGGTTCTAGTAAGACCGGGCCGGCCTTTGGGACAGCATTTTCAAAGGCAACGACAGCGGCAGCTTCAAAGGCGATCTCCGACGAGTCCGTCTCGTGGTATGAACCGCCGATCAGAACGGCTTTGATGTCCTGCATCGGAAAGCCAGTGAGCACGCCGTTTGCGACCGCGTTTTTGACCCCTCTTTCAACGGCGGGAACATATTGGCGCGGGATGTGTGTTTCGTCGCTTTCATCGACAAACTGGAACCCGCCGTTTCTCGGTAGCGGCTCCAGTCGTAAGATCACATCGCCGTAGATGCCCTCCTCATCCGTTTTGCGGATGTATTTTCCCTGTGCCTCCGCAGCCTGGCTAATCGTCTCACGATAGGCGACCTGCAATTTACTCGTGCGCGCACTGACCCCAAACTCACGAATCATCCGGTCCATCAAAATTTCCAGGTGAAATTCTCCCATCCCGGATATGACCCGTTGTCCGGTTTCCGAATCGATCTGCACAGAAAAGGTCGGATCTTCTTCCATCAAGATCTGCAGTGTCGCTTCCAGCTTATCTTTGTCCCTTTCAGATCTGGGCTCAATAGCGACAGAAATCACGGGCTCTGGAAATACCATCGATTCCAGCAGAATCGGATGTTCAGCATCGGTCAAAGTATCTCCGGTTGTGGTTTTCTTCAGCCCAACAAGGGCAACGATATCGCCCGCGTAGACTTCATTGCATACCTCTCGTTTGTTCGCGTGCATCTGCAGGATACGAGTCACTCGCTCTCTTGTGCCCTTCCCCACATTATAGAGGACCGTCCCACGCTTGAGTGTTCCGGAGTAGATCCGGCAGTAAATGATCTTATCCACATTCGGATCGCTGGCAACCTTGAACGCCAAGGCGGCCAGCGGCGCGTCATCTTTCGACTCGCGTACCTCCACGCTATCCGTATCCGGGACGATTCCCTCAATTGGGGGTATGTCAAGCGGCGAGGGAAGAAAATCAGTCACCGCATCAAGCAACGGTTGAATGCCCTGATTTTTCAACGCTGTACCGCACAGCACAGGACAAAACGCATTCTTTATTGTTCCCCGGCGGATGCCCTCCAGCAGTTCCGTTTCTGTGATTTGCTCGCCTTCAAGATACTTTTCCAGCAGCGCATCATCTTCACTGACAACCGTTTCGACCATCGCTTCACGGGCTGCCTCCGCTTCTTCCCGTAACTCCGGTGGAATATCCGTAAACTCAAAGGTCTGCCCTTGATCGTCATCATGCCAATGAAGAGCATTCATGCGGACGAGATCCACAACACCGGAGAACTGACTTTCGGCACCGATGGGGAGTTGAATGAGTAAAGGATTGGCGCCCAATCGATCTTTCATCATCTGGATGGCACGGGGAAAATTCGCACCGATTCGATCCATCTTATTCACAAACGCAATTCGAGGAATGTGATAGCGATCCGCCTGACGCCACACTGTTTCGGATTGTGGCTCAACCCCACCGACCGCACAAAATAGGGCAATCACCCCATCCAGCACACGGAGCGAACGTTCAACTTCGACCGTGAAATCGACATGTCCCGGAGTGTCGATCAGGTGAATCACATGCTCGTGCCAAAAGCAAGTTGTCGCCGCCGCGGTGATTGTGACACCGCGTTCGCGTTCCTGAACCATCCAATCCATTTCTGCGGTTCCATCATCGACGGCGCCAATCTTATGTTTCTTGCCTGTATAGAATAGAATGCGTTCTGTGGTCGTGGTTTTGCCGGCATCGATGTGTGCCATGATGCCAATATTTCGTACACGTTCAATCGGGTCTTCCCGTGCCATATAATTCTCCATACCCAGTCACGCCATAGTGAGCGGTATGTCGTTTATCTTTCCGTTTGTCGGTGTTTATCCCGCGATGAAATGCAAACGGGGTTAGTATATCATGCCAAGAATTGAAACACAATCGCAAAAACGGCGAGGGCAACCGGCGGCCATCGCCGCAAAATCACTAAATCTTCTTGGCAGGTTCTGACCGTTTGTGATACAATCCTATTCAGATGTTTCCAGCAGTAATCAACTACGTATTGTCGCCCATTCACTTATTCTCCAGCGAACGCCATCTGCCAGAAATCACGTTCATATCGCGCCACCCAACGGAAGTAATCCTGGGCGACATGTCGTTGTGCGTCGCTTGCCGCTTCCAATGCCGTGTTGACAGCGGCTTCGAGGTTACCGACGTAATCGTGAAATGCCGGCGTTGTCCAGTGTTCGACAAATTTCTGATACCGTGGCTCACACGGAAGCGCGGTCATCCAGCCATCTAAGTAAGCGCGTTCTAATGCCCATAGACTCGTAATCTGCACGACATACGGTTGATGAGGCAAAGCGAGCAGAAAATCCACGTAAGCTCGACAGGTCGCGGTGAGCGGTTGGGCGAGATTGAGATCGAATTGTTCAGCATTTTCCTCAAACCACGCCAGTTCGCTTTCTAACGCGACGAGCCCTCCGATGAGAACTTCATAGTCGGATCGGAGCGCGTTCGATAAAATCAGACTCTGGGAAATCAAGAGTTGACGTGCGAAATGGTAATCCTGAACCAACCAGGTTGAAAACGCACCCTGAGATAACCTGCCTCCCTGGATTTCCTCCAGAAATGGGTGGTGCGTTGCATCATGCCACAGTGAGTTATTCGCTTCTATGAGCCCAGAAGGGGTTCTGGGAATCGGTGTTGTTGAGTTCATGAGTTTCCTCCTTTGCCGCGCAAGTCGGCTTTCACACCTCAGTTAGATGAGCCATTGCTCTTGATTGTACGACATCTCCCAGAAAAGATATTCGTAGCGGCTACTCGTCAGAAAATGATTCATGAGGCGACGTTTTTCCGATTCGGAACTCTCTGCGGTCAGGCGATTCAGAAGGTTCCGCAGCAACTCGCCCAAGGCGCCAAACTCGTCTGAGGAATACATCTCGATCCACTCCTGATAGAGCGGTTCAGGGGATTTTCCACGTTTTGCCAAATGGGTAGCGACTTCCCAATATCCCCACTGACATGGCAGCACACCCGCGACGAGATCGACGAGCGTACCGACCTGCGCGACGTAAAGAAGATGTCGGGTGTAAGCGTGCGTCGTTGGCGCCATCGGCGTTGCCTCCATCTCGGCGGGAGAGATTCCAAATTTCTGGCTATATCCGCGATGCAGATCCATCTCTGTGTTCAGCGTTTCATCCAGGAGTTGCGAAAACGTTGCCATCGTCGCTTCATCGGGCGACTTAATCGCACCATAAGCAAAAACGCGGCTATAATCGAGCAAGAAGAGATAATCCTGACAGAGGTAGAATTTGAACTTCTCCTTCGGTAGACTGCCATCTGCAATGCCAAGTACAAACGGGTGTTTTAGTTCTGCCTCCCAGATCGGGGCGGCATTCGATCGAAGTGTGTCGGTGAAATGACTCAAATGCTTAACCTCCTATTCACAAAGGCTTACTGGAACAGAAAGAATGATGATGAAACTGAGATTACCCAAGCTCTTCAAAGGTTCAAAACGGAAAGCGGAACCATCGCCCGTGTATGATGAGACACCGCCGATTGAGCAACCCCGACCATTTGACTCCAATTGGCCGCGGTACTGCCCACATCGCCCTTTTCCGCCCTACCGCCATGTACCGGGCGAAACACCCCACCCGATCAGAGACCCACAGGGACATAGCTACGGCTTAGAGGAAGAAGACGATGCGCCGGTGCCCTTGCCGGAAGATTGGGTTCGGGTCGAGGATTACCTGTATGGTGTTGATCTCTACAATTTTGCCTACTGGTGGGAAGCCCACGAG
Source organism: Candidatus Poribacteria bacterium (assembly GCA_027296925.1). Classification (GTDB taxonomy): domain Bacteria; phylum Poribacteria; class WGA-4E; order WGA-4E; family PCPOR2b; genus JAPUIP01. Next base: position 8,329 of record JAPUIP010000131.1, read on the forward strand.
GCATGGGAGGGATTATGGAATAAAACGGAAGACGATTGTCGTATGTTTCTGCAAGGGTTGATCCAGATTGCGGCGGCGCTCATCAAGGTTCATACGCGGAAACTCCGCGCCATCCGAACCCTCTCGACCGCCGGACGCGACAAGATCCGCCGGGTGCAACACAACCTCGATGAGCCAACAGGAATGTACATGGGGATAAATCTCAACGAGTTTCTCAGCGACGTGGGTACATTTTTCGAGCCGTTTTTTTCGGATACGATTTCGGAGGAAACCTATGCTCGCGTGGCGGTGAAACCGCTCATTCGGCTCTATGTTGAGGAAACATGATTTATCGATAGCCTCACCAAGATGGAAATCCTACCCTTCTTGATCTTTATTTTATGTTGCTTTGTGATTGTTGCCTTGCTCTATGGGCTGTTCTACACCCTGGTACGCTTCGGGCGAGGTGAATCGTATGACTTGCGTTCCACCCATTGCCCAACGTGCCAGACCCAACGAAAGCCACGCAAAACCGGGGTTGTCCGAAATCTTGTGGAGGAGGAACTGCAATGCCCGGAGTGTGGCTATATTTCATGGGATATTCCTCCCAAGACGGACCTCTCAACTCCCCCAACCGACAAAAAAGAGCGCCAGCTTTAGATTACACACGACACCATCGTCCTCGAGTTCCTTCTTGCAAATTAGGGCTGTGGAGTCCTCGCACAACGAAAGCCCGTAATTTGGCCTGTGACGGAAGGCTCAGAAAAGGCCCGGCCAGAAACAGTCACCTTCGTATTTCTACTGCTCCACGAGCCACCACGCCACACACGCCGAGTCTCAACACTGTCGAAATCATCGTTCACAAACGCAATGGCTTTCCCGGCAAAAGGATTGCTTTCTGGACTTATGGCATAGAAGCCTTCGTCGTATTCATCGGCGCACCACTCCCAGACATTGCCGGCCATATCAAACAAGCCATAGCCGTTTTCGGGCAAACTACCCACAGGACCGGTGCGGTCCCATATATCTCGACCGTCTGTGCCTTTATAGTTCGCCTTCTCATGCGTCAGGTCATCCCCCCACGGATACCGCTTGCCCACCAATCCGCCGCGAGCTGCGTATTCCCATTCGGCTTCCGTCGGAAGCCGCTTGCCTGCCCATTGGGCATACGTTGCTGCATCATGCCAGGTCACCCCAACAACCGGGTGGTCGGGCGCGTTAAAGGCGGGCTCAGTCCAAAACTCCGGTGGCTGGTGCCCCGTTTCTTCCATGAACTTTTGATACATGGCATTGGTCACTTCTGTGACGTCTATATAGAACGCATCGATAGAGACCGTGTGAACTGGGCTTTCGTGGGGTAATCCTTCGCCAAAGTGGTCGCCCATTTCAAACGTGCCGGCAGGAATGAGAGGCATTGTCGCCCCATCCTTTTCGGAAACGAGCTCCGACTGGGCGGTGATGGTTATCGTCTGTTGGTGCTCTGCGATCAGCGGGGCAGGCGCACTATTGCGGACAGTCAGAGTAATTGTGTATTCCCCCACCTTTTCGTAGGTGTGCGACGCCGCGAACTCCTTTCCGAATCCCGTCTGCTGACCGTCTCCCCACTTCCATTTCACGTCGGCAACGCTATAATGTGTATCCGCGGATGGATTGGAATCGACACTGATTCGGGCGTTCAAAAAATCACCAGTCGCTTCTTCTGTAAGTTCAAACGTCGCGACCAGCTCATGCCCCGCCGGATTGACAACGATTTCCGGCACGTCGTTTCGGGAGTCGCGGGCGAGGCTCGCCAGTCCTTCACCTTGATACAGAACCGTTCCGTCCTTGGACACTTCGACGTCAACGACCTGATTCACTCCAAAAAAGGGAATATTACTGAGGGTGATCTCCTCGGTTGGCTGATTATCAGGTTTGATCGAGAAATTCTGAGTTGTTGTGACTTTTTCCATATTGGGGCTGGTAATCGTAACCCGTACATCATAATCTCCCGCTTCTAGGAGATTTGAAAAGTTTATGGGGATGATGGCCGTTGTTGACTGCTCTGAGGCATCATCATCATCATCGTCGTCTCCGCAAGCAAATAAAAATAGAGCCAAGCTCATGCACGTTAGCATGATCAAAGCCAATTTCACGGTTTACCTCCTGATAATAGATAACTCTTGAATGTCTTTGTCTGGCTATGAAACCTCGCCGTCCCAATAGCTCACACTATCGCCCTTTCGGAAAATACGTCCTGCGACAAAAGGGAAAACCTTATTGGAGTCGGGATATTCGCTGACATCATGTGGTAGCACGGTGCCGACAGCGAGTAACGTACACGCCGCATCTCCTGTGTTGACAAACTTGTGTGCACCGAACTCGCCCGTCGGAAAAGCGATGAAGTCTCCGGGGATGACAGTCAGATCGCCTCGGGGCGTTTTCAGCGTGCATTCCCCTTCCATGACATAAAACATCTCTTCCCCAAAGTGATGAAGGTGCATGGGAAAACTCGCATTGCCCGGCTGCAAACGGATCAGCCGATAGCCCAAACGTTGCGCGCCGATGAGCGGGTCAAGGTCCTTGTCATCAAAATTGTAAGGCTCAGGGGAATCTCGTCTGACCCAATCGATCTCGTTGATGTTGATTCGATTGATGTAAACGTCCGTTCGCCGCTGCAGGCATTCCACTAACCTTTGGCGTGCATCCTGGAGAATCGAGTGCCCATCTCCGACAAGGATCGCGTCAAACGGCAGCGCGAGAATCTTGCGAAGCTCCAATGCTGCCTTCGGCGGGTCGGCTAACTTCTCATCCGCAAGAAGCGTCAACGCCCCAACCGGTTCACCGACGACGAGATCGCCCGACAGCACCGCGCGTTTTCCGGGGAAGTAGAGTGCAATTTCTCCCGGGCTCTTTCCGTAACGCAGATGGACAGCCCGCAATCCCGGTACAATCTCTTCACCATCCGTAACGAGTCGATCCGCCGGCGCCTCAAGCGCCGCCGCATCGGCCTCATGGACAACAACCTTGGCGCCCGTGCGTTTGCGAAAGGCGTCAGCTTCTCGTTCATGGTCCCGGTTCGTGAGCACGATTAGCGCAGCCCCGCCGAGTTGGTCCAATTGATCCAAATCTGAGTCGATCATCGCTACGGGATCGATGAGTACATTCCCTTCAGATCGAACCCATAAATGCCCGTTAAAGTCGATTTGGCGCATCTCGCTAAAAATCGACCAACTGTAGATGTCATCGAAGATCGATCTTTTCATTGCTCTCCCCTTTCGCAATCAAGTCTGTTACATCGGATTAATCTCGACGATCCACCCTTTTGTCTTGGCGGGTTTGTACTCTCCGCCGCGCAGGTATTGCGACGTATGCCACAAGCACAGTCGCTTTCCATCGGGAAGCCATGCGACCGAGGTCAAATTGATCATTGTCCGCGCAATCGGCACCGCACGATTGGTTTGCCCATCCAGAATCCACACCTTCCATCGCAGACCCATGCAATCCTCACGTTCCATGTACGCAAGTCGATTGCCTTGCGGCGACCACGCCGGTGAAGTATGTTTGAGGATTCGCACCTGGTCCGGCGTATCCAATCCACTGACGTGGAGTTGCTTATCGAGCGTTTCATCCGGTCTGGGATTGCCTCGGAGAACATAAGCCAGTTGTGAGCTATCGGCTGACCAGGTAATCTGCTTGACATACTGAGATTGCGTTGAGATTTCTGCCAATTTCGTTCCGTCGATCTGATGAACGCGAATGCGCGAGTGTCCCGACCGGTAGTGCTGATGGTCCAATCCAATGGCGATACGCTGCCCATCTGGAGACCATGACGGGGGGTCCATATAACTGAAGGATCCAACTCGCCCTTCGATTGGAATACGCGCAATTGGCGCCAGACCTGTTTTGTCGATGTTAATCCGATAGACGATGTCAACCCCATCTTCCCAACGTCGAAACGCGATCTGATTTGCCTTCGGCGACCATGCCGGCGCATCGCCCTGCACAAGCCGGATCAAGCGTAAAGTCTTCCAATCAATCACCCACACATAGCTCTGATTTCCCTTGTCATAGGCCTCGAAAGCGACAAAGTTACTATCGAGCGACCACGATAGATGTGGATTATAAAAGATACCCCGATGCAATTTCCGAAACTGCTTTGCCCGATCATCCGTAATCCAGAGCTCGCTCGCTTGCCAATACTGTCCTGAAAGATTGGTCCGTTTCAGAAACGCAATGGTTTTCCCGTCGGGCGACCAGTGAGGATATTCCGCCCCTTCAATCAGCGTCAATGTCTGTATGTTTGAGCAGATTGCTGTGTTAAACTGGATTCCCGTCGTTTCTGCGAAGACCCCCAGCCCAAACCCATCTATCCAACCTTGTTTCCCGTTTGGGAGTTCAACCTGATACCAGCCCTCCGCCTGGCTTATAATTGGGAGTTCCACGCCATCATTGAGCGTCAGTTCCGATTCTGGTGAGTTCCCATCGTTCAACTCGCCCTCAGATTCCGGGAGCCGCTCTGCATAAACGGGTGCTAGATCATGCGCCACGGTCCCGATGGCGCGTTTGTCTCCCTGCGTCGACGTGGTCGCCGCGTCCTGGTTAGCAAAAGCATATACATAACCGTCGTAAGATGTCACGTAAAGTACGCCGTCGGAGATCGCCGGAGCCGAATCGATGAATCCTTTCGTCTTGTAAGACCAAATCTTCGCTTTAGATTCGGCGTCCAGTGCCTGAATCTGGCTGTCCCGCGCACCGATGTAGACCACGCCATTAGCCATTGCCGGGTAGCTATAGGTATAAGGCGTATGACTGCGCCACAAGTCAACCCGGTGCTGTGGGTCGATTGGACGTAACTGCCCTTGCGAACAGCCGTATTCAACGCCGCCGATAGATACACGTGTCTGAGGTTGGGCTTCCAGTTCGCCGGTGATTGCGTTAATCACATGAATCTTTCGGGTGTAGGCGCCGATATGTACTTTTCCATTCGCGACGATGGGCGGGGAATCCATCCACGTTTTAGACTGAAACTGCCAAATCTGTTCACCGGTCTGGGCGTCGAGGGCGTACACGCGGTTATCTCGCGCACTAAAATAAACGCGATTATTCCAAACCGCCGGCGCGTACCGAATCGCTCCGCCGGTTTTGAAACTCCATTTCAGTCCCCACTGCTTCGCATCAAGAGCGTATAGGGTTTGGTCCGTCGATCCGACGTAGACGGTGCCGTTAACGATAACCGGACTTGCTTGGATGGGGCCTCCGGTCTTGTATTTCCAGAGCAGCTTGAGTGGCGGTTTGAGAACCCCATCCGGACTCCTGCCTGAGAAGTACAGGTCATACATGAACATCGGCCAATCTCCAGGGCGGGCCGGAGAATACGTGATAGTCGATTGATACTCAGTCTGATTTTCAGCGTTTGGCCTCTGCTTCGTATCCTGGGATTGGCATGCCCACAGCACGCAGCACCCCAGAAAAAACAAGATAAGCATCCGATTCATTAAATAGGCCTCAACTCTATTTTACGATTTAAGAGAAGTATAGCATTCCTGCAAAGGGACGTCAAGCGAATGAACAAATCCCGGCTTACGCATTGCGCTTTACGTTGCACGCACATACCCTCGAGCCCTTGCCACGCGGAGGAAGTGCTCATCAAACGCTTCGTCCGTCAAAACTTCCCCTTTGGTGTTCCGCGGCGAGGTCCATCGGAAAGGTCGGTCGCCGAAACACGGCACCAGGTCCACCATATCAAAGCGTCGCAAGATGCCCCACGCCATCACTTCGAGGTTGAAAAGCTCCTGGTTGTAGTAACGTGTGTCCGTCAGATGGCGATACGAGTAGAGCAGGTCTTCAAATTCGAGCGTTGCAAATCCCTCTTCTAACGCCCCAGCAAAGTAGGCGTAAAACGCGCCTTTGCCGACCCCGTACAACCCAATTCGATCAACATCTTTTCGTGTACGGAGGTAGTCGTAGCCTCGCAGAACATCGAACACTCGCAACCCCAGCGTCGAGGTGCAAAGCATCATCGCGTCCGATCCGAGTTTGTAGGTGGCAGCATGAGGATAGCCGCTACGATTGAACGGGCGAAATTGAACGCCGCCTACCCCGCGCACATCGAAGACAAACAGCCGACGACCGGACGCGAGTCGCGCTTCGAGCCATTCTCGTTTGTCAGGAATGTCGTTGGTGCCGTTCTCAAACAGGATCAGATCGGTCTGCTCCACCGTCGTGCCTTCAAGCGGTTGGATGAAGGTGCCCGTGACAACGATATTGGGTGCGCTCAAGAAGAAGATTTTCTCCGTTTGGTAGCCATCAACGTTATTCTCGGAGACGATGCGTGGATAGATCGATTGCTCGCGTTCTTCGGGAATTCCGAGGACGTCCTGG
>JAPUIP010000132.1 GCA_027296925.1 Candidatus Poribacteria bacterium
ACATTGATAAACCAGTGAAGGCGAATCAATTTCGAGACCTCCTCAAGCAGACACTGCTTCGGCACGGTTTTCCGTTGGCCCCGGTACAACTGGATCAATTTGTCTCCTACTGGCAGGGGCTCAAACGCTGGAATTCTCGAATAAACTTAACAGCGATCCGTGATGATTCAGAGGTCATTGTTAAGCATTTTCTCGATTCGTTAAGTGTGCTTCAATATTTCTCCATCAAATCAGGGGATTCAGTAGTTGATATTGGGACGGGCGCCGGTTTTCCCGGTATTCCAATTAAGATTTATATCCCCAATATTCAGTTAGTTCTGGTTGAATCCGCTGTGAAAAAGGTCAGTTTTCTACGGTTCCTGATTTCTCAGTTCGGGAGGGAAGCTCCATCAGATGCTTCTGCTGCGTGGTCAAATGTCCGTATCGTCGCTCAACGTGCAGAAGAATGTGCCCGGCAAACTCAACATATTCGTGCTTATGATTGGGTCTTGACCCGTTATGTAGCTTCCTTAGAAGACTCAATGGCTTATTGTCTCCCGCTGTTGAAGCGAGATGGAACATGGATTGCTTATAAGTCGTGTAATGTCCAACTCTGGTCGGAAATCGAAGCGGCGATGCCTCAACTGCAATCGCTTGGGGCGCGCGTCGAATCTCGTATCAACAGCCAAATTGCTGAGCTAAATCGCACCTACGTCGCTATACGAATTAAGGAGCTTGATTAGATGTTTGAGACAACCATCGGTGATTACAACATTCCGATACTTCGCGTTAATGGTAAAATCATTGGGAACGCCTCTGATGCCTTAAAACGTGAAATCGATAAACAGGTTGAGCAGAGCGGCGGACGCCTGATCCTGGACTTGACGGATGTCCCGCTCTTAGATAGTTCCGCGCTGGGAACAATAATAGCCACTTTGCAGTCCTTCAAGAAGATGGATGGAAAGCTGGTCTTGCTCAACCCGCAAACAGCGGTCATGAACGTCTTGCAGGTTACACGGCTCAACACAATTCTTGAAATCTACTCGGATGAAGAATCTGCAATCAACGCTTTTGATTTGTAAACGCATAAACGGATGATGATTGAACGCCTTCGCCTTAGAATGGGCTTGCGTGGACAGCTTGTTCTGCTTTTCCTGCTGGTCTCGCTCATCCCCTTGCTTGTTGTCTCCTTTTTGGGGTATCGATTCGGGGTAAGTGCGCTAGAGAAGACAATCTATAATAATTTAGTCCAATTTGCAGAAGAGAAACTGCATCAAGCAGACCGCAGCATCCCAGAGCGTTTGGCAGCGATTGAAGCACGATTACAAAAGATGAGCGCTATGATTGCTGAAACCAATGATAGTAAGCCACCCACGCTTGCGCGCGTCTATCTTGAATTGCAGGATGATTTCAATCAACTCAAAAAGGATGCCTGCCCAGATGGCCAAATCAACCAGATCACTGTGACCAACTTAAATCAGCGGGTCATTATCGCGACGGACGAACGCTTACGCTTTGAGGAGATCCATGAGAAATGGTGGGATAGGGCTTATAATAACGGTTTCGGATATAAATGGATCGGCGATATTGAATATGATATTGACCGGCAACTGCACTACATGCCAATCGCCTTGCCCATCCGTGATGAAACGCCCGGATCGAAAGTGGTTGGTGTACTGAGCGCGGTCATTTCCCTCCCCGAACTTTCTGAGCTTGTGAAGCCACCGACGAAAAAGAATGAGGATACGCAAGACGCCGAAATCTTTCTCCTTGATGAATTTGGTCGTGTTATCGCTTGCCGTTCCGCAGAGCAATATGATTTTCTAGACCACATTGAAATGAACAATGCCGCCATGCAAGCCATAATTGATGACAGCAAATCCTACGGCTACGCCAAAGAAGAAGGGAAGGTTTATGGATACTGGAAGCAGAACATCGGCGGGCAGAGCCTTAAGAATTGGACAGTTTTAGTTTCGCAGCCTGAATTCGTGGCGTTTCAAGAAATTATAAAATTCACAAACCGCGTTTTGACGTTTACGATCATCTCCTGTCTCGTCGTCGTTCCAATCGCGCTGGCGGTTTCTCAACGCATTGTGACGCCGATTATGCAGGTTGCGCGCGCAGCACGGGCTGTCGGACAAGGCGAATTTGATCAAGAGATTCCCGTCACCAGTCACGATGAGGTCGGCATTCTGGCGGAAGCGTTCAATTCTATGCAGCATAATCTCAAAGATGCGGTCGAAAAATTGACAGAAGAAGAGAAGAAGATGACCGCCATCGTGAATAGTCTGACCGAGGGGCTCATTCTTGTGGACTCCGGCAATCGTGTGCTTCACATTAATCCTGCCGCGGAATACCTGCTGAACGTCAGTGCTGATGACATTGGTAAGGATTTTACCCAGCTTATCCAAAATGAAGCGTTAATTCGGACCCTCAAAGAGAACCAACTGCAAATCTCCCTCAACAAACCGGTAACCTCTGATGTCACTTTCAATCACAATGATGAAAAGTTAGTGCTGCGGGTCTTTGCCAGCCCCTTCCTTGACGAAAGCGGCTCCGCACTCGGAACGGTCTATGTTTTTGATGATATTACCCGTGAGAAGGAAATCGACCAGATGAAGTCCGATTTTATCTCCCTTGTTTCTCACGAGTTGCGTACGCCACTGACTTCTATCATTGGATTTGTCTCTTTCATTTTGGACGGCCGGGCTGGGCAGATCAACGAAAAACAGCAGAATAGCCTCGCCCGTGTCCAACGCCAATCGAAAAGGCTCGCGGCCCTCATTAACAACCTGCTTGATATTTCACGGATTGAGTCCGGTCGGATACAGATGAGAGAAGAACCGATTTCGCCGCTAGAAATTGCGACACAACGGCTCGAGGAGATTCGCCCCCAAGCCGATGAGAAATCGATTCAGCTGAACCTTATCGCTCCCGACTCGCTTCCCCGGATTATCGGGGATGAGGAGCGGATAGGGCAAGTCTTTACAAACCTCATTGGGAATGCTATCAAATTCACACCCAATAACGGTCAAGTCGTCCTGAAGCTGACAGTCGATGGGGCGCTTCTGCACGTTGAGGTGATTGACACGGGCCCCGGTATCCCTGTCGAAGAACGCCAAAACGTCTTCGACAAGTTTTATCAAATGAGCGATATTCATACCCGTCAACAAGGCGGCTCAGGTTTAGGGCTGTCGATTACAAAGAACATTATTGAGGCCCATGGTGGCACCTTGTGGATTGACGACGGTGACAGAGGAAAAGGCAGCAATTTCCAGTTTGTATTACCTTTGGCTATAAAAAACCGAGACGCAATATAGAGCGGCAGCATAACGCGCGGATCAACATTACGCGGAGTATTTACACAAATGGCGGAAACAATCCTTGTTGTGGATGATGATATCGATATTCTGGAGTTGATTGAGATGAGTCTGACCTCCGATGGGTTTGACGTCATCACGGCAAATGGTGGAGTGAGTGCACTCGAACACGCGAAGGCCCATTCGCCCGATCTGATTCTTCTCGACCTGATGATGCCAGAAATGGATGGGTTTGCGGTCATGGAAAAACTGAAAGCGGAGGCGCAAACCCGCACGATTCCCGTAATCATGCTCACGGCACGGGCACAGACGCATGAAAAGGTCCAAGGGCTGGGCGCCGGGGCAGACGATTATATTACAAAACCCTTTGACCTTCACGAACTGACGGCTCGAATTGAAGCCGTGCTTGGACGAACACGCCCAACGAAATATATCAATCCGCTCATTGGCGCAATGGGGGATTGGTTCAGTGAAGCGGGTGTCGAACAACTTGCTTCACACCTCCAAACGGCAGCGGTGATTCAGCAGAAGTTATTGCCTGCGACTGCACCGGATCTACCCGGATTTGATATTGCGGGTGTGCTGCGAAGTTCAATGGCAATCTCGGGGGATTTCTACGATTTTATTCCTTTAGACGACAATCGCTTAGGAATCGCCATTGCAGACGTTCGTGGCAAAGGCATTCCTGCGGCGTTGCTGATGGTCATGATTCGTACGGCGTTGCGGCTCGTTTCTCGTGAAGAGGCCTCGCCGGCAGCGGTGCTCAAGCGTCTCAATGATCTGCTTGCCATTGATACCGATCCGGATCTTTTCGCAACAATGATTTACGGCATTTTGGATTCAACCGCGATGACTTTTACGTATTCAAACGCAGGGCACTGTTATCCGCTCCACCTGAAAAGTCAAGGCACACAGGTCCATCCGCAGATGGCCGGCGGCCTCGTATTGGGCAGTTTCGACTTTGCCGATTTTGAATTGGATACCATCTACTGTGAACCCGGCGATGAAATTCTCCTGTATACGGATGGGGTCACAGAGACGGAACGTGAATCTGATGATGCATTGTACAGTGAAGAGCGGCTCACTGAAACTTTTCAGGCAAGCGGACATCTATCCGCTGAAATGCTGTGTCAGGCGATTGAAGACGATCTCCAGGATTTTAGCGGTACCCATCATCGGAACGACGACGTGACAATTCTCGTTATAAAAGCTAATCAGTGTTAGGCATTCGCTCTTAGGTATTCGGGGGAATTGGGCATTCATATTTCACGCCTGATGCCTAACATCTGATACCTAAAATGGGAAGGAGCAGTTACGTGGGAAAGACAGCCGAGCAGGTCATTCGCCTTGATCTCCCGAGTTCAATGCAGCTTGTTTATGTGCTGGACGCGATCATCTCAGAAATTCTGAGAGAGATGGGGTTCGATGAAGAAACAAGCGAGCAAGTGAATCTGGCAGTTATTGAAGCTGGTACAAATGCAATTAAGCATGGGAATAAGGAAGATCCGAATAAGCGCGCCTACTTTGAGTTCGCTGTTCATCCAGATAAGCTCGCGGTTGTCGTACGGGATGAGGGACAAGGTTTCGTCCGAGAAGAGGTCGCGGATCCGTTAGATCCAGTGAATCTTTTAAAGAGTAGTGGAAGAGGGCTCTTTTTGATGGAAGCGTGTATGGATGTCGTTACTTACGGCAATTCGGGCGCCGTGGTCAACATGGTGAAATATAAAAGTTCAAGCGAAAAACAGCAAGCGTAATTTCAACTCTGTTTCGAAGCAAATCCAGGGTAATGCAATGCGTTGCCACGACTTCAATTCAAGGAGATTACTAGATGAACGTAGATATCCGCAAAAGAGAAGGCGTCACAGTTTTGGACATTGAGGGAAGAATTATCGGCTCCGATAGTTTAGCCCTCAAACATATTATCGACGAGCAGATTAATGCCACTGAAGAAGGCCAAGTGAAAATCCTGTTGAACCTCGAAAAAGTGCGTATGGTTGACAGCTCCGGACTCGGCGTTATTGTCGCTGCCTACACATCGGTTCAAAGAAAGGGAGGCCGTATTTCCCTGCTTCATGTCGGTGGAAACATCAAGAGCTTAATCGTTATGGCGAAACTTGTAACCATCTTTGATCGATATGAAGATGAGAATGAGGCAATCGCCAGTTTTCAATAGGTCATAAATTCGCGGGTCATTTTGGGAATTATGGAGATTGGAATGCTCATCCCATAATTCCTATTTTGTGTGGCAAGTGCACCACACCTGCTCAGCTGTCCTTCGGAGCGCTAATGTGAGCACGGCAATCCCCTACAAAGATAGGCGCAATGGGCTGTGGAACAAGTGTACGGTCTGTAAAGAATTTGTCTTCAGGCAGATATTGGAGCGTAATTTTTATATTTGTCCACACTGCAATTTTTATTCTCCGATGCCTGCTGCCCTCCGCCTTCATTACCTATTCGATTCAGATTCATTGACTGAGCTATCTGTATCCTCAATTGACGATGAATTACTGGACGCTGTTGAATTGAAGGCGTCTGTTGATCAAGATACGTTGCGGACTCAAGCCCGGTGGCCGATAGCCGCAGGAAAAGGATTAATTTCCGGTCACCCGGCGATCCTTACCATTCTTGAGCCCTACGTCGTCCTTCAACGCGGTCATTTCATCATGCTGCTTGCTGCGATTCGGACTGCACTGCGGAGAAAACTCCCACTGATCACGGTTTACCCAAGCGATATTTTGCCGAAGAGAACGTCCGATAAACCGCATAAATCCGAGCTTTCGTTCGCTGAAATTACCTATCTGACGATCGAAATGGATGACCTGTCATGCGCACGTCTACCACAGATTACGATCCTCACAGATCCGGATGCGACGGTAGGATTCTCGACGAGGCTACCGCTCGGGGATCTCGTATTTGCAGAATTGAACCGAGAATGTGAGACTGGGCCTGCCACGTCTTGGAAGGGCGGTTTACAACAAGATTCTTCATCAAGCGATGCACACTGCAACGTGATCATAGACCATTATGTGCAGCGTCAAAATCTGCCGGCAACACTGGGGAAATTGCTCGCTTTTTTCGCCAGAGAGAACCAGTAAATCCGCGGATGGGCGTGCCGTTCATCGCAAAAATGACGTCGCGCTGAAGCCGTGACTTGCATTTTATCACGACCAGTCCATGAAATCCTCACTGATCCATCAGCGATTCCAACACCACTTCGGTTCCGAAGCCCAACTGATTGTCCACGCGCCGGGTAGAGTTAACCTGATCGGAGAACACACAGATTATAACGATGGTTTCGTGCTACCCGTGGCGATTGATAAGTACGTTTCAATTGCCGCTCGGAGCCGAGGCGACCGGCGGGTTGTCCTCCATGCACTTGACTTTAATCAGACCTGCGAGTTCTCGCTGGATGACATTCGCCCAAGTCAAGGCAATGACGCATGGAGTAACTATCCGAAAGGCGTTGCCCATTTTCTGCAACGCGCTAACCAGCCGATTCCGGGGCTGGAAGCGGTGATCTCCGGAGACGTGCCGATTGCGTCTGGACTCAGTTCGTCTGCGGCGATTGAGGTCGCGTCGGCACTCGCGTTTCTCAATGTTGGACCGGACACACCTTTTGAGATGGACGGCTCTGAACTGGCGGCGTTGTGTCAGCGGGCGGAAAATCAGTTTGTTGGGGTAAACTGCGGCATCATGGATCAGGCGATCTCCCTATTGGGGAAGGCAAATCACGCGCTGTTTCTGGACTGCCGCACATTGGACTATGAGCGAGTGCCACTGTGCTTGGCGGATTTCAGCATTGTCGTTTGCAATACGAAAGTTCAGCGTGAACTGACCTCTTCCGAGTATAATAAACGTCGCGCTGAATGTGAAAAGGGGGTTGAACACCTCAGGCAGTGGTTTCCCTCCATTTCCGCTTTGCGGGATGTCTCTCTCAGCGACTTCAGAAAATATGAAGACGGCCTGTCGTTGCGGACACGAAAAAGATGTCGATACGTCATCGAAGAAAATGAGCGGGTTTTGCGTGCCGTTGACGCCTTAAAAGCTGGAGACTTGCAAGTCTTTGGTGTGCTGATGAACGCATCGCACATCGGCTTACGTGACGATTACGAGGTCAGTTGTAAAGAACTTGACGCGATGGTAGAAATCGCCTGGGCGAACAAGGATGTGATTGGCGCCCGAATGACAGGGGCTGGCTTCGGTGGATGTACGGTGAACCTGGTACGCCGGGATGCTGTTGAGGAACTGGTGGATGGCATCCAGACTGAATACCCCCAGCGTACCGGCATCGAACCGGAGATTTATGTCTGCAACGTCGGCGATGGCGCTTTCATCGAATCATCAAGGAACAGTTGACAATCGATAGCAATCCAGGAATACTATGGAATACAGCATTGGAATAGACCTCGGTGGAACAGACATTAAGGCGGGATTACTGTCAGAATCCGGAGAGATTTCCTGTCGCCTGGTGATGCCAACCGACGCCGACGCCGGCGGAAAGGTGGTCGCTTCACGGATTGCCGAAGCGGTTCTCCGGGTGATCGAAAAAGCGAAAACTGCAGGAATTGATGCGAGAGATCTTGTCGGCATCGGCATTGGATCTCCGGGCCTCATCATTGCCCAAACGGGGGTCGTACACTTTTCCCCGAACTTGGAGGGGTGGGCTGATGTGCCGTTGGCAGATTACGTCAAAGCGGAACTCGCAGAACTGGAACTGCCAATTTTCATCGACAACGATGTGAATGCCATGACGCTCGGCGAGCTCAGTCACGGCGCGGGTGTAGGACTCAAAAACATCGTCTGCTTGACGCTCGGCACGGGTGTCGGCGGTGGGGTCGTGATCGATGGGAAAGTTTATCACGGAAGCGGAAACACAGCAGGCGAACTTGGTCATACCGTTGTCATACCTGATGGACGATTCTGTGGATGCGGAAATCAGGGATGCTTAGAGGCGTATGCGGGCGCACGGCACATCGTTGAGCGCACTATCCAGAAGATCGAATCTGGAAGGCGCTCTAGCCTAACACACTGCTTATCGGATCTGACACCGAAGCGGATATCCGAAGCCGCTCAAACCGGAGATGAACTTGCAGTCGAAATTCTAGCGGAAACCGGACGCTATATCGGCATTGCGTTGACCTCCGTTGCCCACATCCTCAACCCACAGATGGCAATCATCGGTGGGGGCATCGCCGAAGCGGGAGAGAAATTACTCTTTGAACCCATCCGAGCCGAGGTGAGTAAACGCGCAATGGATATTCCCGCCAAAACCATGCGGATTGTGAAAGCGCAATTGGGGAATGATGCCGGCTTAGTCGGCGCAGCGATGCTCGCATTTCAGGCATAAAACGCAATCCGGAGTGTCACGTATCAAAGGAATGAAAATGAGAAAGTACCTACAATGGATTATCATCTCTGCTTTACTTGCAAACTTGAGTTGCTCCGCGTTCCAAACGGTCCGCATTGTTCCTGTCTTTGATCCGGAGGCAACGATCCTCCCCGCGTCAGGGGCAGTTGTGCATGTCAAAAACGGTATCACCGCGATGGCGGTCCCTTTGAACGAGGTGAAAGAGGTCGATGCGTTTGGCGTTATCATTTTCAACAGCACGGACCACTTTATTTCGTTTAAGCAGAAGGATTGTTGGATGCTCGATCAATCTGGCAACCAAACTAAGACCATCCATAAATCCCTGCTGGCGTCGTATCTCGGCAAAAACTTTAAGCCTAGGTTGCCGCCCGAATTTCCCGCCGAAGTTTTTCGATGGAATCGAGCGTTTCGTGCAATGGGCGATATCGCACCTCTACCCCGCGAGGACATTGAAAGAACAACTGTGATGCCGAAACGTCGAACGCAGTTCTTCCTGTATTTCCCGAAGCGAAGTATTAAATCCTCAAATTTACGCATTATTGTTCCCAAGGTGTACAGTGAATACGCCGATACGGAAACCACCTTTGTGTTTAAGTTTGAAGTCCAAAGAGGCTAATCGATGCTGGCGAGATGGACTTTACTGGACATTCTAATCCTCCTTCCCTTCTGTCTGAGTTGCGCCTCTTCCCCGCCGCCGGCGGATCAAACCCTTGAGTCGGCACCCCAGTCTCCCCGAACGCCGAAGATCACGCCACCCCAGATTGTGCCATCCATCCAAGACCGGCCAGCGCCACCTATACTTGGATTGAACTATGTTGAAACGATTGGCCGGCCCGGTCAAGGAGCGGGGCAGTTCTTGCGGCCTGTTGGGCTTGCTCTGGATCACCGCGGATTCGTCTATGTCGCGGATTCGGGAAACAACCGAATACAAGTTGTTGATGCCGAGGGAAATTTCATCGCAGAATTTGGTGTGCGTGGCTGGCGGACCGGCGAATTCGATAACCCCACCGATGTCGCTATCAATTTTCAGCGCACAGAACTCCTCTACGTCGCCGATACAGACAACGACCGCATCCAATACTGCAATCTCGTAGATTGGATCTTCCACGTTATGGTTGGAAGCGGGTCAGAGAGTGAAGATGCTGATGGAGACCGGGATAGAGAGATCGAACTCGATTTGCCGCGCGGCATTGGCATCGGACGAAACGGAGAGGTCTACGTGGTCGATACGGGAAATCACCGATTCGTCCAGTCTGACGCCGATGGCATCCCCGTGTCGACGCAGGGCAGTTTTGGTGGGGCGCGGGAACAGTTTCGCGATCCAACAGACCTCGTTGTAGATGCACACGGCAATCTCTATATCGTCGATTCGGGCAACCACCGAATCAAGAAATACGATTTCAGTGGCAATCTGGTCCAAATATGGGGTACTCAGGGAGAGGCGCCGGGACAATTTCGAGAACCGAGTCATATTGCCCTAGACCGCTGGAATTATCTGTATGTGACCGATCGGGGAAATCAGCGAATACAGGTCTTCACGACAGACGGACAACCTGTGATGGAATTCAATAACGAGACGTTAATCGACCCTGTCGGCATCGCGATTTCCAAAACAGATCTCGTCTTCGTCAGTGATCTCGGAACGAATGATATTAAGGTGTTTCAGATTATTTATCGCCCCTGACTCATGAACGACTCGAGGCGAATCGTCAGAGAGATGGCTTACACTGCCCCGCTTAACCTCGAATTCGATACAAAATCAAGGTGGGAGATACGTTGGCAGAGCGCATCAAACTGAAAACACTGAGCGAACAGACAGGAACAGACCAGCGGAAAGCCAGAGTCACACGCGCACAGAGCAGTGATTTGGCGGCATTCCAGCAACTGCTGGATCAATACTGGACATGGCACTTCGATGAATCATTGACCGAAATCGCTCGGCTGCTGTTATCGACAGATTTGGGTTGGGAGCAGAGACGCGATTTGACAACGCCGCCGGTTGGAGAGGTAATCTCGCCGCTCGGATACGCCCTCGAGCACCCGGATGAGGCGGTACGTGATGCAGCTTTCCAGATATTAGATAGCCTGGTTGACATCCCCGCTGGAACGGTACTGATCGGTGAGGATTTGACGCCATTGGATGTCAGCCAATTCCAAATTGCCCGCTATCCTGTGACGAATGCCCAATACCAGCGGTTCATTCAGGAAACGGGACGTAAACCGCCAGACCTCTGGGAGGAAGGTAACTATTCCGAAAGGAAGGGCGATCACCCGGTGGTAGGGGTCAGTTGTGAAGATGCGGAGGCCTATGCAGCATGGGCAGGTTGCCGGCTGCCTGCCTTCGAGGAGTGGGCACGCGCAGTCAGTGGCGATGATGGGCGGCAATTCCCGTGGGGAAATGAAATCGATAAGCCGCGCTGTAACACGGCTGAGCTCCGCGCCGGTGGCACAACCCCTGTTGGCGCCTTCCCAGACGGGGTGAGCCCCTTCGGTTGTTACGATATGGTCGGCAACGTGTGGGAGTGGACAAGCACATGGTACGACGAAGATGAGCAGCACTTCCGCGTGGTGCGTGGCGGCGCGTGGTACTACAACCACGATTACAGCACCTGCACCAGTTATGATTTCTTCAGCAAGGAATACACGGAGTTCGTCATCGGGTTTCGCCTCGCTCGCTAAACGACGTTTTTCACTCTACTCGTTTATCCGTGTTCCACAGTCACCGGCGTATCTGAAATCGGAATCTGGCGAACATAGTTGACTAGCGGCGCGCCCATGCCCGCAAAACGGATTTCGATCCCATCCCCGGTTTGAAAGGTCGGTCGATCTGGGAAAGAGAGTTTCATCGTCCCGAAGTAATGCAAATGTACATCGCCGGGAATACGAAATTGGGGATACTTAAAGTGATGGTCTTCCAGATTGGCAA
This sequence comes from Candidatus Poribacteria bacterium, assembly GCA_027296925.1. Classification (GTDB taxonomy): domain Bacteria; phylum Poribacteria; class WGA-4E; order WGA-4E; family PCPOR2b; genus JAPUIP01. The sequence goes on from JAPUIP010000132.1 coordinate 11,594, forward strand.
GGGTATGACTCATGTGATCTTCGCCGGTGAGCAACTCGCCTGAATTGTAGATCTCCTCCTCCCCTCGCACAATTCGGCAGTTTCCGCGAACGTCCGTGAACGTCTCATCGGTTACTAATTCTGGCCCGACTGCACAGACGCGCATTTTGGATGGCGCCAGCCACAGGTAGTTTACCCGCTCCATGCGATGGTCTGCCCATTCGTTGCCAATGGCAAAGCCGAGACGACATGGAATGCCATCGTCGTCAACGACATAACAGCCAACGATTTCTGGCTCCTCTCCCCCATCCGCTGTAAAGTCTGGAATATCTAGAAAGTCGTTATGTCCCCGCAAAATCTCCCCACTTCCCTTATAGAACCACTCGGGCTGGACGCCACGCGCACCGGGCTCCGGCCTACCCTCCTCTAGCCCCATTTCAAATATCTTCTGGGAGTCTGTTTTCGCGGTTTCGTCTTGATTGGCAATGGTGTGCATCTGATCGCGCGCTTCCATACTTCCGAGATGCGTGAGTCCTGTCCCAGAAATCGAGCAGTGCGCCGGCTCCGGGTGATCCAGTGGGGGCAGAATCCAGCCGTTTGCATCCCCCGGACGTGCCTTCAGTAATTGATCGTACGGCATCTTATCTGCGTTGTAGACGGCTGTATCTCCAACGTACGCGGTGATGGTTTTTCCGCTTCTGCGAGCTTCAAAGAAGAGATGGTAGATCTGCGTCCATTCCGGGCTGATACTGGTTAAGTCAACAACAGCCTGGCCATCAATGTACCCGATTCGCCTACCCTTTTCCGGCGAGTGAAATTGAACTAATCTCATATTTTGATCCCCTCCTGTTCAAGCCTCGGTTTGAGGCACTCCGGCTTTTTGCCTCTCTGTTTGACGCATGGCTCATCCATGTAGAAACAACAATAAAGCCCAGCCGATTTGACTGGGCTTTATGATTGTATACGCTTTTAATGGTTCGTCCTGATAACTTCAATTGTTACGACGCCGGGCCCCCTACCTACCATGACAAACCCTGCGTTATCAGTGAATCAGCATCTATGGGGTTACCTGGCGGCTTTCAGTTGTCCCCAGGTGGTGACCTTCTTTCCTTTCGGGTGGACTGCAACGATATCCCCTTCTAAAGTTACGGTAACGGTTGCTTCGCCAGTCAGTGCCGGCTCTCCATTGTCAGTGACAGTGAGAGTTACGGTAAAGTCGCCGGCTGCTGCATAGGCGTGCGTGACAGTGTCACCCTCGCCGGGGTCAGAGCCATCGCCAAAGTCCCAGACGTAACTGACGATTTCACCATCGTCTGTCGAACCTGCGCCACTCAACGAGACCGTTTCACCAATAGTGGCTTCGGTAGGGGCTTCAATGACGGCAACAGGAGGTTCATTCACAACAACGACTGGCCCTGTAATTTGACCGTCCACAGTAATGGCATCCGGCAATGGGTTTGCGTCAGGATCTGCAAGTTGAATACCCTCCAGACCAATTGTGGAACTCTTCTTTTCGACGACCTTAAAGGTCACCGTTGCAAGCGTGCCGTCTCCACTTACCCCAGGAACCTGGCCAAGAAATGTTGCACTGAAAGTCACTTTCCCTTCTTCCACGATGGGTGGGAGTGTCGGGGGGCCAAGCGCGCCAGGCAAGAAATCTCCGGCTGCGATACTAACAAATTCAACTGCTGTCGGATCAAACGTGACCGATACTGCATATCCATAGACATTTTCGGCCGCTGCAATAGTGACACTGACCGCGAACTCTTGCTCAGCGTCAGGGGATTCCATATTCTCAGGATCAATCGATACGGTGGCCTGAGCAAAGACCAGCGATGGAATCGCTAAACAGACAACTGCTATATAAGCAACGAAACCCAAAAATCTTCGCATGATTCCCTCCTTACTTCTATGATGATTTGAAAAGACCTTTCCTTTTGTCCCGCACGATATGTGGGTCTGAATGCCTAACTAACCATAACGCAAGAAGCCCACAATCGCAAGTAATTATTCGAGAGGTCTTAGAAACTTAATCGGATTTCCCATTATAGCATATTGATGAGAAAATTCGCAATACTAAATCGGGGGTAATCCAGTCAGTTTGCGGGTTTTGCGATTCTTGCGATGAAAGCAAGAACGTCAGTTCATCGTTGATAGCCAAAGCGAAATCTACGTTTTGGGTTAACGGCTCATGGTCTGATGGGGTATAGGCCCTATGGCAAAATGGGGACTTTTATCTCTACCGTCCAATGCCCCCTGCGGTCGCCTGATAAGCGAACCGGCATAATGTCCGCGACTCGGTCGAACACCCACGACTGTCATTCTGAGTCCTTCGCTTCGCTCGAGGACAGGCTTCGCGAAGAATCTCTTCTCACTGCGCAATAGAGATCTTTCGCGGAGTTTACCCTGAGCTTGCGAAGAGCTCAAAATGACAGCATGGGTAGCTTCTACGCAAAATTAAGTGACCGGATACAGCCAATATTTCTCTTGCAATTTTGTGATGAATTATGTATAATTATCTCCTGCTGTTGGGGGTATTATCTCCCCAAACGGACATATTCTCCCGTAGCTCAGCTGGTAGAGCAGGTGGCTGTTAACCACTTTGTCGGCGGTTCGAATCCGTCCGGGAGAGTTACTTGAAGCCCTGTTCGACGAAACTTCGAACGGGGCTTTTTTATATCTACGCTTCGGCGGCTTTATCTGAGATCGCCTTACACGTTCGGAGCCCGACGCTTCGCGGTGGCGGCTCGTAGCCTTTCCATGCATACGGATCCGTTCCCGCCACAGGAATCACGCAACGGTAGTCCGCACTTGCCGGACGCTCCCCCTCCTTCAAACGCCACGGCAACAGCGACCAGGTGTTACAGTAGTGGTTGACCAGGACACGTCGGTAAACCTGACTGCGATTCTTACGGGATCGGTGCAGCAGATAGCCATTGAAAAAAACGAGCGTACCGGTACTCACCTCCACTGGGACCTCGCCTGACTCATCGAATCCGTAACTTTCTTCAGCAAAATCGAATTCATCGGGATTGTTGTGTGCACGTTGCGGATAGAGATAACCGGACCGATGGGAGCCGGGAATGACCCATAAGCAACCGTTCTCAATCGTGGCATCGTCCAACGCAATCCAGGCGCCAATCAGCGATCGATCGCGGGTGGGAATATAAATTTCGTCCTGGTGCCAGGCCTGCCCTTGAAAGTTCGCTGGTTTGACAAATAGCATCGATTGCATACACTTCACACTGCCATCCCAGTAGGGCAGATGCGCCGCCGTGAGTTGACTCAAGATGCCGCAAATCTTCGAGTGCTTGACATACTTCTCAATCACTGGACTGATGTAATGCGGCTGGTGGATGCAGAGAATATTCTGCAGCGCTTCGTCATCGCTCACGTCTTCGGGGAAAGATTCCCGGTTTTCACAAGGATACCCCCCATGCGCAAGCGTAATGGTATCCTGCCTCAATTCTTCAATCTCGTTCTCAGCCATTAAATCTGGAACCACAAGGTATCCGTTCTCAACGTAAAATTTCACCTGATCATCGGACACGATCTTGGGAGTCTCGATGTATTCTGACCGTTGCATCAAGTTCATCTTTCTTCCTCATTTGTTGTAATTTGGGCGCATTCATTTCTCACCGGAAGCCACAAATATGCTGATACTGGTGTACTCACTCCCGCAACTGGATTGTCCACAACAACGCTCACCGGCATCGTCTACAACCACGTGTTTGAATCCTGCATCTGTGAACCATCGTCGAATATCGGCCCTTTTGAAGCCGAGCCAGCGATCATGATGTTCATCTCTCAAAAACGTGAAAGTGTGCTCGTCGATGTCCGTGATCACCAGTGTACCGCCCGGCTTCAGGATGCGTGCCATCTCCTTGATCGCTACCGGTGAATGGCACGGACTTAAGCAAAAAGCTGTCAGTAGAACCCGCATCATGACCGTGTGTGGAGTGATTCTCACTTAATGATGAATGATAAATGCTCAATGAGAAATGAGGGGAATCGCTGGACTGGAGGTCACATTTCTCATTTGTCACTCATCACTTCTCATTGAGACACGAAAATTGAGCAGGGCTAAGAGCCGCGCTGTGACTGAATTCGTCCCTTAAGTCAATGCCATTCTGCCTAGACTCCTATTCGCCGAGTTCGGCGGAGAGCCATTTTTCGGCTTTACTGCAGCAGTGGTCCGAGGGTAGTTTTTGCCCGGTAGGCGATTCCGGAAACCTCTGTTTCGCAACCTTCATGGAAAAATTGGGGCTTATCCGCAGAGCTTCCGCTCGCGCAGCCCGAGCCTCGTCCTCCCGCCCCAACGCAAGAGAGCAGGCAGCTAGGCAAAACTGAGAAAAAAGAAAGTCAGGGTTGCGAGTCAGGGCTCTCTTGTGTGCCGCTGCTGCCTCCTCAATCCGCTCTGTCGTGCAAAAGGCAACGCCTAAGGTGAATAGGTAGTTGAACGGATAATAGGGGTTGAGGCGCATCGCCTTCTT
>JAPUIP010000133.1 GCA_027296925.1 Candidatus Poribacteria bacterium
TCTAATTCACCTAATTGATAGGTGCCAAACCACATTCCCAATCGCAGTCAAGGCAGAAACTCACCCCCGGCCCGAGGCTTTGAATTGGGCCGCCACACTCTGGGCAGGTCGTCACCTCGGAGGGGATGCGGCCGGAGGGGGAAGGTTCGTGTCGGTCCCGATCGGAAATCAGAAGGTGTGTGCATTCATAGATATGCCCATTGCATTCGGGGCAGCGATAGAAAAAGTTGGAATGCAGCCCGGTGACGTCTGGCGGTATGGTGCACTGCAACTCATAGACCACGGCGTTGTGGCGCACAAGCCGCGCCCTTCCTGAAGCCGCGATCGCAATCAGATCCCATTCGTTCAGATTCGATTCAAGTTGCACAAGCAGTTCATTCACCTGATAAGCCGCCGCAGACCAGGGCGCATCCGTAATGCCAAAGATCATGCTGGTTCGTTGGGGCGCAATCATCTCAAAGGCGCGCTCACCCGCAAGTATCTTTATGGGGAGGAAACCATCCTGAAAAGTAAAATGGCGATCGATCGAACTGAAGATGTTATTCATCGATTTACGTTGACTTTCGGCGTTTCTGCATAAAGTAAACAGAGGCAAGCATCGCTAATGCCAGCACGAACGTATAAACGTTATAAATATACGCGAAAAGCGCTGCGATCGCAAGCAGTATCCACTCGAGCCATGTCGTTTTTTTGCGGAAATACCCCATCGTGACGATCGAAAAAATAAAGGTACCAACTGCCGCCGTTCCAACGGATAAGACGTTCTGCAGTAGCGTCCCATCGAACAGGATATGGGTGTAAGCAAAAAGCAACGGCATGACGTACAAAAGCTTGGCGAATTTGAAGCACGCCCAGCCGGTTCGCCACGGATCCGCGCGGGCAATCGCAGCGCCGGCATACGCGCCGAGCGCAACGGGCGGCGTGATATTGGAGTCCTGGCTGAGCCAGAAAATGATCAGATGCGCGGCGATAAAGGAGATGCCGATCTGATCGCTGGTCAGGATGGGAACGGCAAGCTCCGACGTAATCAGATAGGCAGCGGTTACGGGAATCCCCATCCCCAAGATCAACGATGCAACCGCCAGCAGTAAGATCGCGATGACGCCGTTGCTGCCAGCGATGGAAAGCACAAGTCCGGGAAAGATCCGCCCGAGCCCGGTGAGATCGATCACCGCAATGATAACCCCGATGCTGCCAACCGCCCCGCCAACCGCGAGGGAGTTCTTCGCGCCGGTCACCATTGCCTCCCAGAGTCGCTTCGGCGTGAGACGGGTTTCCCTACGAAAGTAGCTGACAGTGATCGTCGCCAGAATCCCGAAGAATGCGGCTTTGGACGCCGTATATCCCGCGATCAGCGCTGCTATCAGCGTGACCAATGGCAGCAGGCAGTACCATTGGCGTTTGAGAAGTGTTGGGAGGTGGGGTAACTCTTCCTTCGGCAGCCCTTTAATGCCCCACTTCTTTGCTTCCAGGTGCACCATCACCCACACCGAAAAGAAATAAAGCAGCGCTGGGATAACCGACACAAGTGCGATGTAGCTGTACGGCAGTTCGGTGCGCTCCGCCATGATAAACGCGCCTGCACCCATCACCGGCGGCAGGAATTGCCCACCGACGGAAGCGGTTGCCTCAATGGCGCCAGCAATGTGGGGGCGAAAGCCAGTCCGTTTCATCAGCGGGATGGTAAACGCTCCGGTTGCCACGGTGTTTGCAATCGCGCTGCCCGTGACGGAGCCGAAGAATCCGGAAGCAACCACAGCGACTTTCGCTGGCCCCCCAACCGTTCGTCCCGCCAATGCCATCGGCAGGTCGATGAAAAACTGGCCCACCCCCGATTTTTCCAAAAACGCACCGAAGAAGATGAATAGAATCACATACGTCGCCATCACGTTTGCCATGATGCCGAAGATGCCGGCCTGGCTGAAGAAGCTGTACTCAACGATTCGGCGCAGCGTGAATCCCCGGTGCGCGATAATCGACGGCATCGACCGGCCAAATAGGGCATACAGAATACCGCCGGCGACAATGATGGTCAGTGCCCAACCGACCGTTCGGCGGCTATATTCAAGGCTCAAGAGCACCGCCAGCCCGCCAACGAGCACGTCGATGCGGCTATATGCACCCGCCCGATTTGCGAGCGTATTGTACTCCACAATCCAGTATCCGATTGTGCAAATCGTCATCACAATCAGCACGCCATCGGCCAATGATGGGCGCGATTCCGGCGAGCTCTGCCTGAAGCGATAGAGCAGACCAATCAACACAAATGTGAGAAGCAGGTAGAGTCCAACATGATACTGCTCTCCTGCCGTGCCGAAACCTGCACAATAGATGTAAAAAAGCACAAGGCCGACAGCAGAGACTTCAGAAATCCATTTCCAGACGCCTTTCAACGTGCGATAGGGAAGTTGGGATTCGATTGATATTTTCGTTTCTGAGTTTTCCATGGGTTGATTTACCATTTTCTCCTGCCTGCATCGTCTCGGTCAAGAACCGCAGATGTCTACCAACTCTGACAAAGATGAGATTTCAAAGTCTGCTCGAATCCCCGTATCATTGTGCTGACATTGACGATTCAGCCAAATAGACCGAACACCGGCACGTTTCGCGCCGGCCACATCATTTTGCAGCGAGTCACCAACGTGCAACAACTCCTGTTCTGTGCACCGCGCCTGCTTCATCGCAATCTCAAACAGCCGTGGATGCGGCTTCTCGATTCCGTAATCCTGAGAGAACACCACAAACTCAAACCGGCCTGCCAGCCCACAATGGTCTGGATAGCTGTTGCCATTGGAGAGAATACCGAGTCTATAACGCCCCTGCAGGGCATCAAGCGTAGGAAGGACATCTTCAAAAAGCTGGATATCCTCAAACCGATGCGTCAAGTACAATGCATTCAGATGATTCGCCAGATCGACATCAGGCCTTCCAATCGATTCAAGTGTTCGTTTGAACCCCTCGAGCCGGATCGCTTCGTGTTTCACCGTTTTGCCCGTCTGTTCTTCCACCACTTGATTCCGAATCGCGATCAAGGTTTCAATCGAAAGTGCGTCAGGTGTGGTGGGAACCAGGCGACGCAGTTCAGCCAGAGCACAATGCAGCGCGTGGCGCATGACCTTTTCAAAATCCCAAAGCGTGCCGTCGGCATCGAATGAGATGGTTGTGACGGTGTCTCGATTGGCGCTCATCAAGTTTCCTCATGGGCGTAAGCGTTCCATCCCCAAGTTGAGTTATAGAAGAGCATCAGCGTTCCTTTCGCATGGCGATAATTTCTTCAGATAGGGGAAGTCTAAGCTTTGCTAGTGAGGCTTCCACTTGCGTCTGAGAGGGCATCTCGTCTTTGCTGGGCAATGCCGCAATCATGGCTTCCGCCGAGGCACGCTGCTTTTCCGAGTCGATCACCATGCCGGTTTGCCTGAGCATCTGCAAGACTTTACCTTTTTGGGTCTTCTTTTCCCGTTGTTTCTCCAGCCACATCTGGATCGCCTCTGCAACCACTTTGTCCCAGTGTTGAGCGCCCATCAGTTTGTGAGCGGGTAAACCTAACGCCTTGCCGACAATATCGAAGATCGCTGACCCAAAGCACCGCCAAGGTCCTGCCATTTCAAGTCCATTGGATTCATGCCGATCCAGCTATCCATCGCGTCATCGAATTGCCCGCCACGTCCACCTTCGCCTAATCCGTAGATGCCTTCGTCGGTATGGACTTTGATGATGGCGATTGGGCGATCGATGTAGTCTTTTGGGCGATGTTTCTGGATAGGTGGAATATGAGGAACCGCGACAACAAACTGCTCAACCCCTGTAATTTTCATTTTCGCTGACCTCGATATACTTGGGGTAAAAGGAAAAGATGGATTGTCCTGAGTTTATCACGAGTTTCACACTTTTGTCCAAATAAAACCGTAGGGCAGATTTTTTAATGGGAAAGCAGAAAATATGGCTTTACAATTCTCCCGTTTTGAGTTAAACTTATTTCTTGAAGGTCAAGCTATCACACCTCATAAATTACCGAATATACTTCTCGGCTGTCAATCAAAATCAAGTGCAATCGGGGATGGATTTTTGTGCGGAGTATAGATTCCGCTCTGAAAAGGATATAGCCATGCGGGAAACAGTCGATATCGGCAGGCGAATTGAATTGGTCCCGATGGACCCTCATTTCCACGACATCACGATCGCCCTGTACCGCCAGCAACGGGATGAGGGCCCGGCGTTTTTGGTTCATACTTACAGTCGCATTGCGGGGGGCCGCCAACGTATTGATTTCGTGGTCAAGGCGATGGAGGTTTTGGGCGGCATGGATGTGACCCCGGATGAATTGCTGCGGTTTCCCTGTTGGGGAGAGCATGAACTGGCATGCAAAAGGATTTTCCTGGAGGCCTGCAAGCTCGATCCAAAGGACAAAATTGAACCGCGCCCCTTGACCATCCTGGACAGAAAGTCCGGTATGAACATGACAGCCCTCAGCCTGGGAGACGGGGTTTACCAAGTCACGGCGGATGGCGAAGGGCGAGGAGCGGAAAGGCGCATTTCGGTCATTGGCAACGGGCTCATCAAACTGGGAGAGATGAAACCGGCAGAGCAGAGCATCGATAAAGTTGCCTTTTCTTGTCGGCACGACCACGATGCGATGGTCGGTTTGCTCCTGATTCGTGCCCCAAACGTACGGGTCATAATGCGAGAGCAGGATATGGCGGCTTCCCGTGGCGTCCTCTCGGCCCCGAGCCAGCAGAGATAATCCAACCGAGAAAACAGAAAATAGCCCAAGCGAGTGAGGAGAAAAGATATGGAAACTCAAACTGTCGGTCCGATGACCAGTCGTCAACGTGTCCTGGCGGCGTTGCGCAGAGAACCGGTGGACCAAACGCCGGTGTGCAATCCCACGTCTGTCGCGACGGTCGAACTCATGGATCTGGTCAATGCACCATTCCCCGATGCCAACCGGAATCCGGAGCTGATGGCACGCTTAGCCGCTACCGGCCATACCGAGTTGGGCTTTGATACCATTATGCCGGTCTTCACGATCATCCAGGAATCTTCGGCCCTGGGGTGCAACATCCAGTGGGAACAGAAGGACAACTGGCCGACCGTTCGGATGCGCGAGCCGATTTGGGAGGATGTCGATGACATTCACATTCCGTCCGATCTTTTAACCCACCCGGATACCAAATGCGTCCTCGATGCTATCAAAATTCTCAAGAAGGAGTACGGCGATGAGGTGGCCGTTATTGGAAAGACGATGGGGCCCTGGTCTCTGGGATACCACTGCTTTGGGGTGGAGGCATTCCTGCTCATGTCGCTGGACGACCCCGGAAAGACAAAGCTCGCTCTGGACCGAATGAAGGAAGCGACCGTGCAGTTCGGGGTAGCGCAAATCGAGGCCGGCGCTGATGCATTGACCTTACCAGACCACGCCACCGGCGACCTGGTTAGTGGCGAGTATTATGAGCGGTACCTGCGCGACCTGCATATCGAGTTTGCCGAGCGGATTCCGATTCCGCTGATTCTGCATATCTGTGGGCGAACGGTGGACCGAATGGAGTACATCGCGCAAACGGGAATGGCTGCGTTCCATTACGATTCCAAGAACCAACCCAAGGAGTCCATGGAAGTGATGAAGGATCGAATCTCTCTGGTGGGAAACATCAACAATCCGGAAACGCTTTTTGCAAGAGGACCTGAAGCGGTTCGGCAGGAAGTTCACAAAAACCTGGATGCCGGTGTGCAGCTCGTCGGACCGGAGTGTGCGATTCCGCTCCAGACCGCGATTGAGAATCTCACAGAGATC
>JAPUIP010000134.1 GCA_027296925.1 Candidatus Poribacteria bacterium
AGGTCTTTAGACTCTCGCGCAGTCCGATAGATCGGCCTGTCCCGATTTATCGGGGACGAGCACGGAGGAGAGTTAGAGGGGGTGGCTGCGAAGCAACCAGTCGTTGAAAGCGAAGTCCCGAGTCTTGGAGGGGTGAAATCCCGAGTCCCCGAGGGGGATTCGACTCCTACAATCTGTTCAAGAATTCCGCCGACGTGTACTACCGTGCTGTCCAGCCCAGATCGATTGCCCAGTCGGCGCCGGTGACAGCGCCGGCAGCGTCTGAACACAGATAAACGACAAGGGCAGCGACCTCTTCCGGCGTAATGAGCCGCTTGATTGCCGCCGGCTCCAGCATCACTTGCTCGATCACTTCCTGAGGAGAAAGCTCGCGTGTTCGCGCCTGGTCGGCAATCTGGCTCTCAACCAGAGGGGTACGCACGTAGGCGGGGCAGACCGCATTGACCGTGATGCCGTGTGCACCCCCTTCCAGCGCCGCGGTGCGCGTGAGGCCGATGAGACCATGCTTCGCGGTGATGTAGGCACTCTTAAAGGGTGAAGCGACCCGCCCGTGAATCGAGGCGATGTTGACAACCCGCCCCCAACCTTTTGCTTTCATCGTCGCCCAGACGTACTTGGTGAGCAAGAAGGGAGCGGTAAGCATCACCGCCAACATCTCCTCCCAAATGTCCTCAGGAAAGGTCTCAATCGGATCGATATGCTGGAATCCGGCGTTATTGATCAGGATGTCAACCACCCCGTATTGCGCCAGCGCTTCGTCCACAATACGCTTGCAATCTTTCCGCAGCGAAAGGTCCGCCTGCACGAAATAGCCGCCGATAGCGTCGGCAACGGTTCGTCCCTGTTCCGCGTTTCGGTCGGCCACGACAACTGGGTTGCCGTCCTGCGCGAGTGCTTCGGCAATGGCGCGACCGATGCCACTGGCTGCCCCCGTAATAATGGCAACACGTCCACTCATTTTTCACCTCTTCATCTCGGAATGACTGGCAACGTGATGTGAGAAGGATACGGCGCGTTGTGATAGATGGTCTGGTGTGCCACTCGCATTTCAGCATCCAGCCCCGGCGTGTGACCGGTATTCAGGTTCCGGTCAAAGCGCGGGAAGTTACTGCTCGATACCTCGACGCGAATACGATGTCCTGCCTTGAAGAGGTTGCTCGTTTCCCAGAGACCGATTTTGTATTCATAGATCGCGCCGGGTTCGATGAGTGTCGGTTCTTCGTAGGACTCGCGGAATCTGGCTCTCACAATGCCCTCGCAGATATTAATGGCTTTCCCGCCGGGATGGACATCGACAAGGGTTGCGGTGAAGTCGGTATCCGGCGCACTGGAAGCGGCGTAAAGCGTCAACACGATCGCTCCGGTGACCTCGATATCATTGGTCAGCGGCGCCGTAGAGTAGACGAGAACATCGTCTCGGCGTTCCACCGGCCTCCGGTCTTTTGGGCCGGTGTTATCGATAAACATGCTCTGTCCACCGATGGTCGGCACCGGGTTTTCAGGTTCATAGGTGAAGCCGTCGGTTGGCTCATCGTTCGGAGGTTCGGCACTCAGTTCACCATCCCCGTGCAGCGAGTTGGCCCGGCCGCGGCTGTGAAGATAGAACTTTGTGTATTGCGTCCGCGCCAGAGGCCACTCGTGCTCGTCACGCCAGACGTTCTCTCCCATCACAAAGATCCGAACCGGGGGGTCGTCATCAATGCCGGTGTCGATGCCTTTCAGCCGCTGATCGTACCAGTGTAGGTGCGCGCCGGGGATATCTTCCGCGGCGGCCGGACCGAAATCGACATCGCCAAACGGTTCGGCGCTACCGATCTGCGTGTGCGTCCACGGCCCGACCATCAGCTTCGTCTGTGCTCTGGCTTCTGGCGTCCGCGCCTGGGTTTTCCAGCCGGCGAAACATTTGAAGCCTTCGTGCAGCAGGTTATCGTACCAGCCCGTGATGAAATACGCGGGAACTTCGACTTCGGCGTACTTGCCCTTCATGCTGTAGGATTTCCAGAAATCATCGAATGAAGAATGCCGAATAACCTCTCGGTAGAACGGGCGATCGCCGATATCGTCAAGGGCTGAAATCAACGGCAGCCGGCGATAGACGTCATCCCAATCGAGGAGATCTCGTGGCGCGTTCTGGTTCGTCCGAACCCCGAGCCAGATGAAGTTCATGGCGTTCTGGAGTTGCAGCACGCCATTATACCGCATGTGCCCGTAATTGTCTTCCTGATTCGCAATCGGCACCAGCGCCTTGACATACGGACTGCGGAGGGGAGCGGGCAAGATCTGAGTAAACCCGGGGTAGGAGACGCCAAAGGTTCCGATATTGCCGTCACACCACGGTTGGGCGCCGATCCACTGCTGCGTGTCGTAGCCGTCGTTGGTCTCATCAATGTAGGGCCGCCATTCGCCCTCGGACTCGTAACGGCCTCGGCTGTCCTGCATGACCACCGCGTAACCGTGCTGAGCAAAACGCACCGCCCAGTCTACATAACGCGGATGCTGTGTGCTGTACGGCGACCGGATGAGCAACACGGGAAACTTCTCGCCACTGACAGGGCTATATAATGCGCCGTAGAGCCGGACGCCGTCGCGCATGGGGATTTTCAGGTCCAACTGGATGTGGATATCGTGGTTCGGCATGGAATGCCCCTTTCAGCAAATTTGCACGTCTGATTTCGCTACTCTTCTCAGGAGATGAAAAGCGGGATTGAAGCTAGTAATCATTGGAATCTGAGCGGATGCGCTTCGTCAGGAGGCTCCACTCAAGATAAAGGGCAGCACCCACTCCCAACGTTTGTATACGCCCTTTCCAGTTAGAGACGCTGATACAGATCTCCGCCTCTCAAGAGACCCGTGATGCTTCCGTTTTCCCGTCGCAAGAAGTGAAACCTTGAGCCCCGCTGCCCCTCCATAAACAGCAGATGGGCGATACCGTATGCACCGTCATCGGTAGCTTCCCATCCCGTTTCCGGTAGCCGAATCCCCCGGCAGCGACAAGCTCTCCGTTTTTAACAATCGCCGCCGCCACGCCAGGAATGCCTTCTGCTGCCATCGCTGACTCGATAATCGAGCGTTGTTCAGGAGAAAAGCTGGATTTCTGGGTTGTCATTTGTTTTCCTTCGGTTGTTCATCGACAATTGAGAGGATACTTTGTGACACGAATGGGGATACGGGCTTAGTGACGATACGCACCGGCGACCAGGTTGTTCGCCGTATGTACCGGGCGGAAAAGGGTCTGACGTTTTGGCGGCATGGATTTGAGCAGTTGTGGGTCTGGGTCCCAGTCGTGCCATTTGCTGCTCACTGTGTTGTAGCAACTGAATATGGCAACTCGAGCCCGCTCGCCATTCGTCCACGGCTGGCCGCTGTGTGTGATTGCCTCAGTGAAGAATAGCACGGAACCGGCAGGACAGGAGTACGTTTCCCAAATCGGTGAATTTGGGTCTTGAACGGATTCAGGGGCGGCGTACACGGACTTATGGCTCGCGGTGATAAACAGGGTGCCGCCATCGCCTTTTTCCACCGGATTCAGTTCCCATGCAACACGGGTCAGACCGCTATAGGCTTTGCCGGGAATGCAGCGATAAAGATGTGTATCGCCGGGAAACCGCAGCATCCCGTTTCCATTATGTGGGCCGAATGCCCCATCACCGACCGATCGGAGAAACATCGCGCAGGATTCCATGCGGAAGCCGTAGCAATCCTGGCTTGCCAGCGGCGGATGCGCCACAAACTCGTTCATAAAACCAACGACAATCGGGTGGTCTGTCAGTTTCTGCAGGGGACCGCCAAGGGGCGATCGTTTATGTTCAGGAATGGATTCCGGTTCTCGCTTCAGACGATAGCAGAACTCCCGCATCTCCTCGGTTTCATCGTCCGTGAGTACGCCCGGAATCACCAGCCACCCCCTTGTATCGAACAGATATTTCTGTTCCTGCGTGAGTTCGATGACCGGTTTGCCATCAGCATTTGTTTGGGTTAAATCCATCGCGTCCAAATCCAGACGAGAGCCCAGATTCTTATCGATAATGAACGGTTCTCCGTAGTTGATCTGTTTTAATGCCATTGAAGAAATACCTCCTCAGAGTTGCGTTTTCAGTAAATTGTGCATCTAAATCAAAGCACACGACCTATCCCAACTTGGTAGCTGTACCGGCATAGATGCCATCGACGAGCGCCTGATCCGTCCTCATCTCGTGCGGCGTGATTAGTGGCGTGGCGCGACCGAGGAGGCAATCGATATAGTGACGCACCTCACTCCGTGTACGCCGTTGCGGGTCATCGTGGAAGGAAGCTGCGAGTCCCGGTGCCTCCGTTTCGGTCACATCCACGTAATCGCCATCTTGCCAGGTCAACAGCCGCAGCGGAACCAACGAAGCGTACCCCTTCGTACCCCACAGATCGACGCCCTGATTCGCAATTTGGGGCGGCGCCAGCCACATACTTTCTACTGACAAGGTAATACCATCGGCAAAGTGAGCATAGCCACTCACCAGATCCTCGACGTCGTAGTCGTCTTGAACGGCTTCCAAGTCGGGTGGCAGAGTGGGAAGATCGGCAAACCGTGAGCTCGCGTGCCCTGCCACTGAGAGCAGCGATGGGCTGCCGAGTAACCAGAACGCCAGATCCATCACATGCACTCCGGTATTCGCCAGCGAGCCGCCCCCTGAACGGGATTTCACATAGTGTGGCCCCCAGGTGGGAACGCCGCCTGCATGGGACCAAGCTCGGGCAAAGCGTGGCGTCCCTAGACCACCGCTGCAAATGAAACGGTGTATCGCCTGAGCATCCTCACGGAAGCGGAAGTTGTAGCCGACCATCAGCAGCCGGTTCGCCTGCTCCGCTGCTTGAAGCATCTCCTCCGCCTCCGCTAAAGAGTGTGCCATTGGCTTGGCAGCCAGGACATGCGCGCCACTGTTCAGCGCGTCGACGGTGATGCGCGGGCGAACATCCGCCATCGTCGCGACCATAACGACATCGAGCGATTCCTCGTCGATCATCTGTCTGTAATCTGTATAGATCGCCGGACGCGGTTCAAGATTGCCTTCACCAACGCATTCGCGGGCGACGGCTTCTGCCCGTGCTCGGTTCACGTCGCACAGCGCGACCACCCTGGCGTCCGGATTATCCGTGACGTGGCGAGCGTAGGTATTGCCGCCAAAAGAGCCACAGCCAACAATGCCAACCTGTAATGAACCATCCCTATTATTCATGTTGTCTCCTTACTAATTTTCGGGAATAAACTATCCATTTTTAGAAGTGGAGATGTAGATACGACACGGCTTCTTCCACTTTTCATACTTCGAAGCACCACAGGCATCCTTCGAAGCTCCCCTCGAAGCACCACAGGCATACCCTATCAGCCTAGGGCAGGCCTCGAAGCTCGGTACAAGCTTCCCCCTACGGGACTCCTTACAGTCGCTTTCAGTCGCTTACCTCGAAAGCTTGTCCCGAACTTTGAGGGGCTCGGCACAGGCGCGACAGGCAGGACAAGCTTCCCCCTACGGGACTCCT
>JAPUIP010000135.1 GCA_027296925.1 Candidatus Poribacteria bacterium
AGGGGAGTAATTCGGCTTGAGGGGCTGTCTTGACGTGGGTGGTGGTTTGGTTCCTGCTTCAGGGTTTCCCCAGCGTGTACCGTGAATTTCTCTTTTGATGCTGCCCGGCTCATCGACAAGGGAGAAGTCGTTATGGATGAACACGACCTTCATCCCCACTTCTCGCGCCGCAGCCAGGGCTGGCGCAATTCCCTTTTCGACATATTCATTGCCAGCCCCGCAATCGCTATCCACAATCATGAAAGCAGTTCGTTCCAATTCCAGTTCCAGTTCACTGTATTGGGTATCGTTGCTGTACCAACGCACTGGAAGCGTCAAGATCGCCATGGAGAGTCTCCTTTAGTGACTCGATGGTTTCGGCGTCGCCGGCGGCCAATATCCCGCCGGGTCTTCGTCCCACGGCGCCCCACACATCCGAGAAATCACACACCACTCCGCCGATGTGAGGTGCGCATGATTGTGAAACAGAAAGCGTCTCAGACCCGCCGCCTCAGAAGCTGTGAGGATTCTCTGTAAATCCCCGGCTGTCATTGGATCGCCGCCGTGTGGCATCCGACCGGTATCGACCCAGGGGACAATCTTCTCCGGCTGGCTAACTGCGACGAGCGCCCGTTCGGTTTCGACGGTGACCACCTGATCAAAGAACGCCTGGGGAAATCCCAAATCCATATCCGCCAGGGAATTCACCTCCGGCAGATCAACGCCCAACCAAGCTTTCACGACCGTAAAGCAATCTCTCTCCGTCAAGCTGGGATTCCATTCGTGAATCTGTTCCACCCAGCGAGCGACGGTGCCGTACATCCCATCAAAACCACGGTGCCAGAAATAGTGCTTGACCAGCAGGATGTCCACGATTTTATCCCAGGCATGGAAATCGAGTGCCGTCATGCCGGAGAACATCGCCGAACGGGGACCATTTCCTAATAGCAGCTTACGCGGCGATCTGTCCAATTCCCGACGAAAAGCCTCTCCCGTTTTCATCCCGTCCTCCCGCCGCCAGCGCAGCCAGTAAACCGCATCCTCGTTGATATCGAATAGATTCATCGCCGACAGAACACCGTAAGCTCCGTAATAACGCACCTGAGCGGGCGTGAAACTGCGGAACCGCGCACGCAGATGGCGCATGCCCCGTTCGAGTCTGGCAGAGTCATAACCCCTGGCGTCGGCTTGGGCCTTGATCGAATCCGGAATATCGGCGAACACTGCGTTGCCATGATGCCGTCGGAGTTCGTATGCAGACTCGGTCCAGCCGTCCATGATGCCCCCATCGACCTGCGGAAAAGCGCCGAATACCTCATCCCAGACCGCCGCCGTGGAAACCGCACCGTAAGGGTCCTTCTCCAGGGGAAGCGGTTTGGCGCCCGTCGTACCGCTGCCGGGGGCAAAAATGAAAATCGTCCAGCCACGCGCTTTGGCGTTATCGAGCATCGTGTGGAGCAGCTTTTCTTTGACGGGGTCGGTTTCTCCCTCACGCGCGTTCGGTTCCAAGCCACGGTCTCGGTAGACTTGGGGATTGGACGGAAACGCTGGGATGGTAAATTGCCCCTGCGCATCAGCGAAAAGCGTCCGCCCGAAAACAAAGCCTCGAACTCCCCCGGCTTCCCAGGCATCGAAGATCCGCTCGTGCTCGTCCATCACCGGTTCGAGGGGTTGACCGATGCGCATCCAGGCTTGCATTGCCATGTGATAAGTTCCTTTCTTATATCGGCTTGTTAATGAACCGAGCCCATGCCCTGCATTAAACCAGATTGACCATTCGTAACCACGCCAACCAGGTCGGTGTTGTCCATCACACCGGAGATGCGCTCCGCATTGACGCCCCAGCCATAGAGCGGAACATTGACTGTTGTGTGACCGCCGGTGGACCAGGAGACCTCCGGGAAATTCCCCTTGCCATTGTTTTCAAGGACCTGCAATCCGCCGGTTTCGTGATCTGCGGTGACGAGGATGAGCGTATCGGCGCGTCCCATCCCCCAGTCCAATACGATTTGTACGGTGTTCGAGAACTCGATGGTCTCGCAGACGTTGCGCTGGATGTCGTTGGAGTGTCCCGCGTGGTCAATGCGTCCCCCCTCAATCATCAGGAAAAATCCATTGGGGTTATTCGCCAATATCCGCAAGGCGGTTGCGATCATCTCCGATAGATGCGGTAGCGTGCCGAGTCCATCGAATTCATACGGTAGATTCGTGTCGCCGAATTGGCCGGAGACCCGTGTTACAGCGGGCGTGTCCAGGCCCAGCATACTCGCCCGATCTGTCACGACGGTATAGCCGGCCGCTTCAGCCGCCGCTGGCGTCATCCCGTTGCCACCGCCGCCCAAGAGTACATGCGGACGGGTCTGATTCAGGTAATCTTCGGCGATCTCCGGCAAGTTGCCGCGCAGCGGTTGGTGGGCGCCGAAGGCAGCGGGCGTGGCGTGGGTGATGAAGGTAGTGCTGACCAATCCGGTACTTTTGCCGTGAGCACTGAAGCTTTCCAGAAGCGTATGTAATTTGCGACCATCCCCCGGAATGGCGGTGCTGATGACTCCGTTGTTGACCTTAAAGCCAGTAGCCATGGCGGTTGCGGCGGCAGCCGAGTCGGTCATCGGAGAATCGGATGGGTGCGTCGTTATCTCCGCTTGATAAGGGAATGTCTCAAACGAGAGGGTTCCTGCCTCGCCGTAGGCGTACATCCCCGCCGCCTTGACCTTCTCGAATCCCATCCCGTCACCGATGCAGATGATGACGTTTTTCGGCATTGACCGAATAACCTGGGTCATCGAACTGCGCAACAGTTTAGAATACGCGATGGAAGTCATTTCTCTGAGCATCAATCTTTCCTTTCTAATACAAACCCATCAACTGATAACACCGAGCCGAAGGCAAGGTATTTTGGCTCATGTTAAGAGTTAGTGCAAGCCACCAGCTGAGAGATGAAATGACAGGAGATCCGTTTGAGGTTGATACCAAATTCGCAAATGGCGATATAGCCGGAAAGATACTTCTTATGAACGCCTCGAAAGGGTCGCAGAAAGTTTCGCACGGTTGTCCACATCCCTTCGGTGGTGTTGGTATGAACCTCGCGTATCCCGTCGCCGTCGTCATCCCGTGCCCATTCCTTCTTGCCATGGCAAACCGTGGCATGAGGGCGGAGCAGATGGTTGTAACCCCGCCACTCATCGGTATGAACTTCTGCTTCAGATTGGGTAAACTTATGAACGTGTGCTTCCAGTGTTTTTCCGTCCGTATGATGAACCAGACGTAGGCGAACCTGCCCACTCTCTCGGCCAACCGTTCCTACAATCGGTGGTCGGTCGTTGTCATAAGTGCCATGCCCTTTCTGTTTATTGGCTCGTCGTCTTGGCGGATCCGCTTCGTCCAGATGAGGGTCGCTTTTTTCCCCCGCATTCTGGAACATCTCATCGGTTTCGGTCACACAATCGCTTAACGCCGTTTTCGGTTGAATTGAGGTGGCCTGTTCTTGGATGACTCGTCGAATTGAAAGCACCGTCTGTCGGGTGACTCCAATCTCGCGAGCGATGGCGGCTGAAGGTTCCCCTTTGCAGACGCCACGTAGCAGAAGCACCGCTTGAGTTGGTTTCAACTGCTTGCCGGCGAAAACAGTTGA
>JAPUIP010000136.1 GCA_027296925.1 Candidatus Poribacteria bacterium
GGAGTGCTGGCACACTGACTCCGCTGATGAAGGTCTCGACAAGTTGGAATTGGTAGTCGAGTTGTTCGGCAATCTGCTCGTATTTCTCAATGGCAAATTCATGCGACTGACGATTGACTGCGGTGACATCCCGATGAATCAGCTCCGTATAAGCGGTATTCCAGTCATTTTCAGTGTATTGCTCCTCGCCAGAGCAAATCTCTGCTAACCGGCCTACAGTTTTCGTCAACTGACTGGATAAACCGGATTTGATGGTGCCGTGCAGGTCAGCGGTCAGAAGGGCAAGCGTTTCGACACATTCAAGCTCAAAGCTTCCATAATCACCCTTCGGTTTCGCTTGCATCAATTCAAGCAGTTGATTCGAAACCTGTCGTAATTCAGGAAACCGACTTAGGTGAAGTTCGGCTAGAATGTAAGCCGATTTTGACAGGCTAAAGGCAACATCATAGGCGGAGTAGTTGGCCTCGTCTCGAATATGATGAACGGTTTTTTGAACCTCTAGCAAACGCTCGTAAAAGCTGACCTGTCCTTCGGTTTTGTCATGGATGTAGGTTCGGGGGTTCGGCACCTCAAAGGCTTTCCTCGTCAGGATTTCGCGCTTGTCATTAATTTCGCGGCGGCGCTGTTTATCCTCCGCGTCTTCAAAGGCTTGCGCGAGCGATTCAATCGGCTCCTGGAGCGCATCGACTTGAGACTGGATCGGCGGGTAGCGGGTATAGCGGTCATCCGTTGTCATGTCACGGATATCCTCTAACAGCTCGACGAGAATCTCTTCGTACGCTCGATCTTCGAGCGGCGAGTATTCCACTTCATCGTGTTCGATCGCATCTGCTTCACTCAATAGCCTTTGCATAAACTGATAGAAGCGTTCGAGTTGAAGGTCTTGGAGTAGAGCCGTTTCTGTATAGAAGGAGAGCTTATCCCGCAGGATGGCGCAGCTATCGGTGACCGCTCCCCGATCCAGGCGCAGCGCTTCGAGGCTGACGTGCATCAGATCCTCTTCAACTTCTGAGAAGTGCCTCTCAAAGGCGAACGCGAGCCTTTCATACACTTCATCCGGAATCGGTTCGATGCGCGGTTGAGTGACGGTTGCGCGATTATCCCGCCCTCCGGAACGGGTGCGCTGGCGGGTTTTGGTGATAATTAACGGAAGTTCTTCATCGTCCGGTACGCCCGCCGATCGGCGCATTGATGCTTGCTGGTTGTAAAGGTTCAGCGCCTCCTGGTAGTGCCGCAGTAGTTCCTCATTGCCCAATTCGATGAGTAAAGACTCGACCGTGTTCTTTGGGTCGATGGCAATGCCTTCCTGGGCGAGCAATCGATTCGACAGCGCGGCAAATCCATCCCCCCCTAAATTCCGGAACGGACGCAACAGATGCGCACGTTGGTCATCAACACAAATCTTATGTCTGCCAAGTGGGAAGTGCTGCCTGACATGCTGCCGATCGCTATCAAACCAGATCTCCAGTGGATAGGTTCTGTTATAAACCTGGAAATTAATCTCCTGGGCTTTCAATTGATCAAATAGCGTCCGATGGACGTTTTCGAGGTCATTCACGTCAATGAGAATCGCGGAAGCGTTTTCGTCCGTATAAAAGTCCGCTTCAATGATCCGATCCGCTGGCATCAAATAGCGTCGCTCGATGATATGGGTGCCGGTGGCATTTTCATTCGTGATCGCGATTCGCGGAATGTCATACGCATCGTAGTAGTAATAAGATTTCCAACTGAGGGCGCGTCGCCGCATCTTCTCAAATAACTGATAAGATAAACGCTCTTTGACTTGCCTTTCACGTCGTGTTGGGGATTCCTCATAGCGTGCAATTGCATCGGTAGCTTCAGGTACCTGTAGGCTGAGTTGCGGAAGCGCAGAAGTCTTTTTCCCACCCGAAAGGCGTGTCAGTGCCTTATCAATATATTCACTCCAATTCTTCATAATTCGTCTCCTTGAACCGTCTTGCCCACTGTGGCATTTTTAGAAATCTGCAAGTGTGCATCGAATCCTTCCGAAAGATGAACCAGCCCACTATGTGAAACGCCTCCGTTCAAATAGTTGTTTCATTTTTGGGCGATCTAGGGTATACTTTTCAAAAGTACTGCTTCTTAGTTCCTGACCTCATACGTGCAAAATCATTTGCAAATCGGACTTTTGCCAAACAATGAGATTATTATAGCATAGCTTCAAATGGAAGAAAAGAAGAATATATCAGTCGGCGGCCACCAGCAACTCATGAATATCGAGTCATCCATAGATCGCATCCCTTCAGAAGCGCTCAAAAAGGCACTGTTGGGGTTGAATTTGTTGTTAGAAGACTTTGAAAAATCCGGCAGCCTTTTGAACCAAATTGAAAATTTTGTCTCATTCCCTCTGGAGTCGGATATGTTCCGGAGGAAGGTGATGCATCTGATTGAGAGCATCAAAATCATCGCCGAGCGCGCCATCGAAAATCATCAATACCTCGCTGACAACCTTGAAGATGTATACAGACAGACGGTTGAACTGGAAAAGGCAATCGGTGAAACCCACGAAAGCATTGATGTTCGCTTCACATTTTGGTTGCACATGTTCGGGTCGGATAATCCGCGCGAAGCGGGAATGTCACGCAAAATTTCGACATTTTCAGAATTTCTCAATTCGCTTGTGGAAAAGCATTCCAGCTATGCCTACTTTCTCGCACCATTCGGTTCAACACCTCTGCTCATCTGCCGGTATCTCCCACTCGATGCCAATTTAAAGCATTTCGAGAGCGATACGCTCCAATTTTCCGCCTATGTCGCCCCGCCAACCGGATCGCTTCAAAGCCTAAAGCGAGCATGGAACAAACTTTTCAAATCGCCCAATAAAAGCGTGTTTCACCTGTTCCGCAACTCCCGGACCAACGCATCCATCGGTACGTTTAAGCAGCGCTCGTCCATCCGACTCCAGCCCTATCGTCCCCATCGATATAATGAACCGGATCAACTCCCCAAGATTGTCTATGATTTCATCAATCTCTACGGGATTTCCGGCCGCCGGCGCGTTCACCTGCTGAAGGGCGATGATAAGTGGGCTGTGTTTACAACGCAACGTCCTATCCAGTTTGATGGACGTTTCATACAGCTATCGGATGCGGATGACGCTGATGAATCCCCTCAAGACCTCGATCAGCAACTCATTGAATAAATCCGGTTGTTGCAGAACGCAGTACTATATTATATCGGACCGACACTCGCCACATCCATCGGTTGCTGACCTGATTTTATCATAAGCTAAATTCAAAATCCTGTCAACCGAAAAACAGAATTTACTCTGAAAGGGAACTGACAATTTAGGTGTTGACAAGCCCAATCAGATTTGATATTCTTTAGACGCTTTGAAGAGCGGTACTCAGGGAGATGTCAACTTTTTTGCGAGGCACGGGAATGCCTCGTACTTTGAGGAGGTTTTCACATTGAGGAATTTCGAGTTTTTTGAACCCACGACGGTTGAGGAAGCGTCATCCCTGCTCGCGCAATACAACGGCAAAGCCCGGCTGCTAGCCGGCGGAACGGATCTCATTATTGGAATGAAGGCCCGGACGGAGATGCCGGAGTACGTCATCAGTTTGGAGAACATTCCGGGATTAGATGGCATTACGTATGATGAAGGCAGCGGTCTGCGAGTTGGCGCGATGACAAAGATGCGCGCGCTGGAGACGGATGCAATCATCCGTGACCGCTACACCGCACTGGCAGAAGGAGCCGCAGAGGTCGGATCTATCCAGATTCGCCACCTCGCGACATTGGGCGGCAACATCGGTCATGCTTCACCCGCTGCGGATGCTGCCGCCGCCTTGTTGGTATTGGATGCTCAAGTCCAAATTGGCAGTGCAGATGGCCAACGCACCGTGCCAATCGATGCGCTTTTTACAGGGCCGGGAACGACCGTATTGGAACCGGGCGAAATTATCACAGCATTCGAATTTCCACCGCGTCCGGCAAATTCCGGCTCCCAGTATCTCAAGCAAAAAATCAGAGAGGTCATGGATCTCGCTTTCGTTGGCGTCGCGTCTGCTGTGACACTGAATGATGGCGCCGTAGAGAATACCCGGATCGGGCTTGCCGCCGTGGCGCCCACGCCCATCCGTGCGACCGAAGCAGAGGGAATCATCAACAGATACCATCCGGTGACCAAGGAAATATTAGAGCAAGCGGCGGAGGCGGCTTCCGCTCAGTCCAGACCCATCTCAGATCTGCGGTGCTCTGCCGAATATCGCCGGCAGATCGTCGGTGTCTTAACCCGGCGGACTGTTCAGACAGCAATCAATCGCGCACAAAGCTAGGGGGAATTCAATGAATAAGCATCCAGTCAGTTTGACGGTAAACGGTGATCAGTATGATCTGCTTATCGAACCGAGAAAGACGTTATTGGCGACCCTTCGTGATACAATTGGTTTAACCGGCAGCAAAGAGGGATGTAGTACCGGCGACTGCGGGGCGTGTACAGTCATCATTGATGGAAAAGCGATCACGTCTTGTCTGATGCTGGCAGTGAGTGCCAACGGTAAAGAGATCACGACCATCGAAGGGCTTTCGAGCAATGGTCACCTGCATCCCCTCCAACAAGGGTTTATTGAGAAGGGGGGCTATCAGTGTGGCTTCTGTACGCCGGGGTTCATCATGGCTTCCAAAGCCTATCTTGATGAAATCCCCAATCCAACAGAAGCGGAATTGAGACACGCACTCGGCGGTAACATCTGCCGATGCACCGGGTATACGAAAATTATCGAAGCCGTGATGAGCGCGGCCGAAGCGATGCGTAATGCGTAACAGATATTGCCAAGAGAATGCTGTGTTTTTCAGAAATAGAAAGGATTATTCCTCATGTCAGAATATTCAGTTGTTGGCAAGAGTGTGCCACGAGTCGATGCGCTTGATAAAGTGACGGGTGCGGCGCAGTATGGGGCAGATGTTCACCGCCCCGGCATGCTGTACGGGAAAATTGTCCGCAGCAAACACCCGCATGCGTACATCCGTGGAATCGATACGAGTGAGGCTGAAAAGCTGCCCGGCGTGCGCGCCATCGTGACGCAGGCAGATGTCAAGACGGGGAGAAGCGTTTTTGCGACGGACAAGGTGCTGTACGTCGGTGAACCGATTGCGGCCGTGGCGGCGACGGATCCAGACATCGCCGAGGAAGCCGCGGAGCTCGTCAAAATCGACTATGAAGAATTGCCCGTTGTGCAGGACGTGCTGGAGGCAATCAAGCCTTCTACGCCACGCTTGCATAACGATGATACCAAAGATGGACCGGCGCGTCGCGTGATTAAGGCCAGACTGAAGAAGCTTTCCGATGACGAGTCACAAGACCATAGTGCGGAGATCGAAGAGTTAACCGCGAAGTTTGAATCCCTTGAAGACGAGGTCTACTATAACATCTCCGCCGAAACACATACCGAAGCCGGCGACGTCGAAAAGGGATTCGCGGAATCGGACATTGTCGTCGAAGATACGTATGTGGTACCGCGTGTTCATCAGACCTACATGGAACCGCATGTCTCCATTGCAGAGGCCGATTCCAGTGGAAAAGTCACAGTCTGGGCGAGCACACAGGGGCCGTTCGCCATCCGATCCGGTGTCGCGGGCACGCTGGGAATTCCGCTCACCCAAATTAACGTCATCCCAACAACCATGGGCGGCGGGTTTGGTGGGCGTTTCGGCGTGGCACTGACTCATGTTCCGGCGGTTCTGCTTTCACAAAAAACAGGCCGACCGGTGCGGGTACAGATGACTCGCGAAGAGGAGTTTGTCGATGGACGTCCGGCGCCGGGGTGCGTGATTAAGCTGAAGACCGGTGCGACGAACGATGGCAGGATACTCGCTCGTCAAGCCCTCGCCTTCTGGGATTCCGGTTCCGTTTCTGGCGCCTCCATCGGTAGTACCATTCGTGTTCGCGGCGTCTATAAAATCCCGAACCTGAAGGTTGATGCGTATGGCGTTTACACGAATAAGTCTGGGACAACGGCTTATCGTGCGCCCGGAACGCCTCAAGTCGCTTACGCCGGTGAATCCCAACTCGATGAGATTGCCCGAAAAATCGGTATGGATGGGGTTGAATTCCGGCTTAAAAATATGCGTGAAGAAGGCGATCAGATTCCCGCCGGTGCGAAAGAGCCGAAGGTCGGCTATAAGGAAACCCTCAAAGCGGTTGCGGATGCGGCAGGCTGGTGGAATCGGGAGAAAGGTCCAAATCAGGGCTGGGGCGTCGCTATCGGCGATTGGACAAACGGCTGTGGCCCCGGTGGAATCTACATCTCTGTCCACGAGGACGGAAGCGTCCGAATTTTCCACGGTTCAATCGACATCACCGGCACGGATACGGCAATCGCGCAGATCGTGGCGGAGGTCTTAACCGTCCCCTACGAGCAGGTCACAATTACCCGTGGCGACACCGACTCTGCGCCCTACGCAACCGGTTCTGGCGGCAGTGTCGTTACCTTCACGATGGGGAATACCGCCAAGCTCGCGGCGGAGGATACGTGCCAACGCATCCTTGCACTTGCCGCTGAACGGCTGAATACCTCCGCTGATAACCTCGAACTCAAAGACGGTAAGGTTTCTGTACTGGTCCAAGATCCTCCGAGGTCAATCTCACTGGGTGAGTTGGCGGCTTACAGTCTGTCAACCACAGGTGGACCGATCGTGGGGAAAGGATCCTTCGCACGGAAACCGAGTACACCGGCGCTTGCCGCGCAGATTGCCAAAGTCGAAGTTGACCCGGAAACTGGAAATGTCAGAGTTCTCAAAATGGTCTCCTCACAGGATGTCGGCTTTGCGATTAACCCGATGGCGGTCGAAGGGCAGATTGAGGGCGGCACGGTGCAAGGCTACGCATGGGCAATGATGGAGGAAATGCAGTATGACGAGAAGGGCAATGTCAATCCCGGCTTTGTCGATTATCGTGTGCCAACCTCTGCAGATCTCCCGACGGTTCAGTCGGTGATTGTTGAGGTGCCAGCCCCCAACGGTCCATTTGGCGCCAAAGGGGTGGGTGAGCCACCAATCACCCCAACGTTGGCAACGATGGCGAATGCTGTTGTCGATGCGATTGGTGTTCGGATCACGGAGCTTCCGATTAAACCGGAAAAGGTCATTGATGCCTTGAAACAGAACGGGAAGTAATCATGAATACAAGGATGCAGGGATTCGTCTCTGTATCCTTGTATCCTTCAGAATATTCCAATGGCAACCCGGAAACGCACGTCACGTCCTCAGCCACGACACACCCCACCCAAAGCGCGTGCAGCCCCCCGAAAGATGCGTCGTTCGTTATGGATACTGCTGATCTGTGCGGGGATTATCGGGTTAATCCTTACGGCAGTGGAATTTTACGCGCAATTCCGGGAGCAGCCGCCGAATGAATCGGAGAAAGCCGCCGCCCCGCCATCGGTAATCCCAAATCATCAAGTCCAACTCATCGCCAAGACGATGAGCAGGACGTTTCCCCATCCGCCGGACGGCAGCAGGTAGGTAGCAAGTGCGCAGAAAATTCAGACTTAACTTGGAGACACATCTATGTTCGGCGAGATTAGAAACGCCCAAGGCGAACAACTGGATTATAGCTTTCACAAAGGCGAAAAGGGCTCTAAGAACATCGTCGTCCTTGGGCACGGCGTCACCGGCAACAAAGACCGGCCTTTCATTGTGTCGTTGGCGGAGGGATTGGCAGCGGCAGGAATTTCGGCATTACGCATTTCTTTCTCCGGTAACGGTGACTCGGACGGGGAATTTACCGATTCAACGCTCTCCAAAGAGGTCGATGATTTGGGCGCCGTGCTCAATGCCTTGAACGGTTACACAATCTGCTACGTCGGTCACAGCATGGGCGGCGCTGTGGGTGTGCTTCGCGCAAGTACGGATCATCGCATAAAATCGTTGGTCTCCCTCGCCGGCATGGTGCATACCAAAGCCTTCGCTCAAACTGAATTCGGTGATGTCACTCCCGACGAAGGTTTCATGTGGGACGAACCTGCCTGCCCGCTCTCGCAAGCCTACATGGATGACCTCGCACAGATCGATACCATTGTTGATCACGCCCCTCAGATTACCGTTCCCTGGCTTTTCGTTCACGGCACCGAAGATGACGTTGTGCCCATCCAAGATACCTACGATATCTTCGCCAGAGCCAACGACCCCAAACAACTGATCGAGATCGAAGACGCCGACCACGTATTCAGCGAGCACGCGCCGGTGATGGTCGAAAAGGTGGTCAACTGGATAAAAGCGCAGGTTCATCACTCGAATTCGTAGACGAAAAAATCAATCAGGGAATGTGTCCGCTCTGCTTCGCTGAACACCTTCATCAACTCGCCGTTATTGATGCCAAAACCTACTGGCGTTGCAAGACATGTCACCTTACGTTTCTGTCGTCAGCAGATCATCTGTCCCCGGCGGATGAACTCGCCCGGTACCTATTGCACGAAAACAATCCTGATGACCCGCGTTACCGGAAGTTTCTCAGCCGACTGACCGACGATCTTGGACCTAAACTTGCGCCGGGTGCCGAGGGGCTCGACTATGGTTCAGGTCCAGGGCCGACGCTTTCGGTGATGCTCAAAGCGCAGGGATTTTCCATGAACATCTACGACCCCTACTTTGCGCCGTATACAGATGTACTAGAGCGGACGTATGATTTTATCACATGCACGGAAACCGTAGAGCACTTCTACCACCCCGCGAAGGAGTTTCAGCAGTTTGATCGCCTGCTCCAATGCGGCGGGTGGTTGGGGGTCATGACGGAAATGCTGGAATCGGACGAGGAATTTTCCGATTGGTGGTATCATCGTGAGCCAACGCATGTGTGCTTCTACAAGCGAGAAACGATGGCGTGGATTGCGGAAACGTATAGCTGGGAGGTCGCGTATCCGCGGAAAAATGTGACACTGTTTTACAAGCCTGAAAACCTGCAGGAGATTATAGCCCATGACAAAAGCGAATGAAACGACTCAAGGACCGCAATTGTCCGTATCGACCTGGAGCCTGCATCGTCAACTGGGTCGGCCTGACTTCTATGGTCCCGATAACGGAAAACGGATTCCCGTCGCAACACACGGCGGCGGCAAAATTTCGCTGCTCGAAGTCCCGGAGCATATCGCCAAATTTGGCATTCACACGCTGGAGATCTGCCACTTCCACATACCGAGTCTGGACAAAGCATATCTGAATGAACTCCGTAGTACACTGGAGTCAGCGGGTGTCGAACTGTTCTCGCTGCTGATTGACAACGGGGACATCACGCATCCCGAATATGCGGATCGAGATCTGGCTTGGATTGGCGAGTGGATTGAGGTGGCGGGGACGTTGGGCGCCAAACGCGCGCGGGTGATCGCCGGTAAAGCCGACGCCTCTGACGAAGCACTGGAGATGAGCCGCAACGGATTTCAAAAATTGGCTGAGCGCGCCGAGGCAAACGGCGTCCGTCCGATGACCGAGAATTGGTTTTCCTTGCTCTCAACACCCCAAAATGTGTTGACGATACTCGATAGTCTGGACGGGAAAGTGGGGCTGTGCCTCGACTTCGGCAACTGGAAAGGCGAAACGAAGTACGCCGATCTCGCAACGATTGCACCGCGTGCCGAGTCGTGTCACACCAAAGCGCATTTCACTGCGCCGCGCGAGATGGACAGAGCTGATTACGTCCGATGCCTCGATCTGGCGCAGGAAGCCGGTTTCTCCGGGCCGCATACACTCATCTACGATGGACCGGGGGACGATGAGTGGGAGGGCTTGGCGCTGGAGCGAGACGTTGTGACGCCGTATCTCAAGATGGGAGAAGAACCACATGCCGCGAATTAAGCAATCCGCAACGGGATGGAGTTTCATCCGAGAAGGCTTGACCGCTGAAGACTTTATCAAAGGTGCAGCCGAAATCGGCTTATCGGCGGTCGAACTCATTGATCAGAAGTATTGGCCGCTGGCACAGGAGTTGGGACTCAAGATTGCAACTTTCGCCGGACACAACACGC
Source organism: Candidatus Poribacteria bacterium (assembly GCA_027296925.1). Lineage (GTDB taxonomy): Bacteria > Poribacteria > WGA-4E > WGA-4E > PCPOR2b > JAPUIP01. Next base: position 9,984 of record JAPUIP010000136.1, read on the forward strand.
TGACGGATGGACTCAACAGGCGCGAAAACCACGATCGAATCGAGCAAGAACTTCTGGCGAACATTGAGCTCGCCGCCGAGAACGGCATCCCCGGCATAATCTGTTTCTCTGGCAACCGTTATGACGGCTTGTCCGACGCGGAAGGAATTGACATCACCGCGGAAGGGCTGAGCCGCGTGACGAAAGCCGCGGAGGAGAAGGGGATTAACCTCTGCTTGGAACTACTCAACAGCAAGGTCGATCATCCGGATTATCAGTGTGATCGCACGGCGTGGGGCGTGGAGGTGTGTAAGCGCGTCAACTCACCGCGTATGAAATTGCTCTATGACATCTACCACATGCAGATCATGGAGGGCGACATCATCCGCACGATTCAGGAAAATATCGAGTATATCGGACACGTTCACACCGCGGGCAACCCCGGGCGCCACGACCTGGATGAAACACAGGAAATCTACTATCCGCCGATTATGCAGACCATCGTAGAGACGGGATACGACCTCTATGTTGGGCACGAGTTTATCCCCAAAGGCGATCCGATTGAGGGGCTGAAAGCGGCATTTAAGCTGTGCGATGTGGGTTAAGCGGAAAGGGACTTTAGGTATAGCGCCATTCCGAATACCTGAGCCTGGCCGTTTTGCCGTTGTCAACCGCTGACAGAAGTGTTAAAATATTTCGAAACGAAGTGAAGTTTATCAATTGACCTGAGAGCTGAAGGAAGGCATGTGGGAGAACAATAATCCGGACAAATTCGTTGTTGGCCCATTGATAGCAGAGCCGGGGCAAAGCGCCGAAGGCCATTTGAAAGTGGGGACGATGCCGGATGGCACGCCCCTTCGATTGCCGATCGTTATAGTCAACGGTACACAGGGTGGAAAGACGCTCTATCTCCAATCGATCAGTGACGGAGATGAACTCAACGGGATTGCGGTCGTGCATGAAATTTTACGTCAGGTGCGGCCCAATGGTCTGCGAGGCCGGCTCATTGCGGCCCCGATCGTGAATGTTCAGGCTTTTCATGCGAAACAAGCCCATAGCCCCGTTGATAACATGAAAATGAACCGATGTTTCCCGGGGCGCCCCGATGGGACATCGAGCGAACGGATCGCCTATCGGTTATTTCATACAGTTATCCGTCACGCCAACTACTGCATTGACCTCCATCAAGGAGGTGTCCATCCGATGATCGATGAGGTCCGGGTACGTGTTGATGGAAAGCACCCGCAGTATACCGCATGCCTTGAGTTAGCCCGGATCTTTGGCATAGGCTACATCTTTGATCAGAAGGGGCCGAAAGGCCAACTCGCTGAAGCGGCGCCGGAAATCAGCATTCCAACGATTGATCCGGAACTCGGTGGCTGTCACGGTTGGGACGCCGACAGTATTGCAAAAGGGGTACGCGGCGTGCTGAACGTGCTCAAATACTACGGTTTTATCGATGGCGAGCCGGAACTGCCTAGACAGCAGACGGTTGTCAATCGGTTTGTGACGCTGCTTAGCAATCATGGGGGCTTCGTGTATTACAAGGCGAATCTGTATGATCGCGTTGAACCTTATCAACCCATTGCCGAAATTTGCGATGTTTTTGGGCATCCGCGAGAAACGATTCGCGCACCCGAAAGTGGGATTTTCTGGTCGCGGCCGGTGTACCCGATGGTCGCAAGCGGCGAAGTCATCGGGAAGATCGGGATTCCGACTGAATCTATTCATTGATGCCGACAACCCTCAACCGACGATACAACAATCACGCATCGAGCTCTTTTTCCGTGATGATCTTTATCCCATGCCTGCGAAACAGTGCTGCGGTCACCCCGTCACCATCCGTTAGATTGCCGGCGAAAGAACCATCGTAGATCTGCCCACAGCCGCAGGATGGACTTTTGGACTTGAGGATAGCATGTGTGGCACCATGCGCTTGGGCAATCTTCAATGCGCGATACGCCCCGCGGAGAAATGCCTCGGTCTTATCCTCACCATCGGCTGTGATGACGCGAGCCTTCCCATCAAGGACATCATCCCCGTCGCCACCGACAACCTCGGCCGGCGGCCGAGGCGTCGGAAGTCCACCCATCTGCTCCGGACAGATCGGAATCAATTCACTTTCCCCAAACCTGCTTGCGACCTGCTCGATTTTGCTATCGAGACCGTTATAACGACACTTCACACCGATGAGGCATGCACTAACGATAACCTTTTTCATAAGCACCTCATTTTCGTTTAACTAATTTCGGGAATAACTATACATTTAGGACTTACGCAGTTGGACAGTCGAATCCATTTGTAGAAGCACAGCATGCTGTGCCCCTACGGCGGATAGATCTCCACTGTGCCTGAGATTCAGATGACTCTTGCGTAAGTCCTAA
>JAPUIP010000137.1 GCA_027296925.1 Candidatus Poribacteria bacterium
CTTGCCCGCCTGGTAAGTGCTGATCACCAAGGTACACCCCAGTTGCCAGAGCAACCCCGGCAGGTTGGGGGAGTAAGTGCAATGAAATGAAGGTAAAGACGATTTCATGGCGGTTTCACCTCTGTCACAAGCGCCGCTTCAGCTGATCAGCCTATCGACGTTATCCATAACCTTCTCGAACGCTTCGACGTATCGCTTCATCAAGTCCAGATCGTTGGGAGGATTCACATCAAAGACATAGAAATGCGAATCAATGAAGGCTGTGGCGTTCGGGTAATCTTCCTTCCGATATTCGACCGGTCTCGCGTAGCCACACGTCCAGGGGCACCCTTTGCCGTAGCCGATCCGGTTTTGGAAAATCTCCTGCGCCGGGACAGGTGCTCTTTGCCACTGTCCAACGTGCATACCTTCAGCCGTTAACGCTTCCTGAACCTTTTCGCGGAGGGTTTTGGATGAGATATCCAATCCCAGCTCGTCCGGCTTGACGCTAACCACGTAGTTATAGTAGACGGGTTCACATTCCGGTGGGACATACGGAGTCTCGACGCCCTTAATTTTGGAGAGGTGTTTCGTAAGAAAGTTGCAATTTCGAATGCGTAACGCATTGTTCGCATTCAGCCTTTTCAACTGGCTGCGGATGAATGCCTGACCGAACACATCGCCGCGATACATCCACCCCAACCCGTAGGCGTTGTACTCCTGTTCTTCGCGTTCTCTCCCCGGCACGACCAACTCGCCGAAGTATTGGAGTAGCGCTGCCCGCTTATGATAGTTCTCGTCGTCGGTGACAAATAAGCCCCCCTCACTCCCGGTCGTCAGCGTTTTCGACATCTGTGTGCTGAATCCCGCAACATCTCCCAGCCCGCCGCACAGTCTCCCCTTATATCGTGAGCCGTGCGCCTGTGCTGTATCCTCAATGACTTTGAGCCCGTGCCGCCCGGCGATATCGAGAACGGCGTCCATATCCGCAGGCATGCCGTGAATATGAACCGGCAGGATTGCTTTCGTCCGGTCCGAAATCTTGCTTTCAATTTGCGCCGTGTCAATACAGAATGTCCGCGGATCGATGTCAACGAAGATTGGGATGGCGTTGTGGTGGAGCACGGCGGCTGCCGACGCCCAAAATGTGAAAGCCGGTAAGATGACCTCGTCGCCCGGCTCGATGCCTAGAGCCGCAACGCACATGTGGAGCGCAGCGGTGCCACTATTGGTCGGGATACAATACTTGCGTCCCACGTATCCGGCCCACTCCTGGGACAACTTCTCAGACTGGATGCGGCGCTGTTCATTGATGCTTTCCCCCGACAGCACTTCCATCACTGCCTGCCTATCTGCTTCGGTGATGTGGGGCCACGGTTTAATCATCCCTTCGGGGACAGTCGGCTTTCCACCGTGGATGGCGAGTTGTTCCGGCATCGGTTATGTCCTTTCTGTGTAAAACGTAAAACGGGTCTGAAACCTTGTATTTATTAACAATGCTTCACCGCGCTCTGAAAAAATATTGATGTAAGCGTCTACTGTGTGCCACACGAAATGCGATGTATCCCGCAACCACGTAATAGATCAGGTCAAACCACTCCATCCGACGGCGCATGAGTCCCCACGTCGATCCGCCGGTCTCACTCCCCTCAATGCTCCTTGCGATGCTTTCGGCATATTCTGGCGGTATATCTTTATGGTCTTCGATGATCGCGACGGTGATGTCCTGGGGTGCGTTCCATCGGACATCAAGATACTTTCCGATAAGGATGCCGATTATAGCAAACAAAGCGGCGATCAAACCCAGGCTAATCCTTCGCGATCTGCCTACCAGCAGCACACCCAGCCCGGTGAAAATACCGATAGCAAGCGCGACCCAGCCTGCGGTGAGGCCCGTCCACTGGATGTATTTCGCCCACAGCGTGCCCCCAAGCACCGCCCCGATGAGCCCACCAAGCGGCGCGAGCGCGAGATTTACCGAATGTCTGTGCGTGTCGTTCATTGTAGATTCGCCTTTTGTGATGGGTTCATAAAAACAGCACTTTGCCCCTTGCAAAGCGACCGAAATCCCCGGCTTATTCCGATTCATTCCTTCGGAGCGCGGCAAGTTCAGCACGGAGCCTTTCCAACTCTGACTCTGCTTGCCGGCGGCGTTGTGCTTCTTCCCGAGCAGCGGCTTCCGCCTGCTGCCGGCGTTGCGCTTCAGCTTCGGCGAGTACTTTGGTCGCCTCTAGCTCTTGCTTCATTTCTTTAGCGGTGGAAATTGGTGTTTCATCGGGAAGATATGGTCGCAGCAATCTGACTTTATCCGGCTGATCTTCCCAGCGGAGCCAAAGGTTCAGCGTCCGACTAAACAATCCATCTTGGGCATCGGGCACAATTTCTTCAATCGCACCCGATGGACTGCGACGCCAGCCGCGAAACTCCGGCGGCTTATCCCCCTCAGGTTGATGAATGAAATACTCTTGCACGCCGACGTCAAGCAGGTATTGTCTTACCTTTTTTCCGCGATCATGAGCCGCGGTTGAGTCGGAAAGGAATTCAAAAACAACAGCAGGGACCGCGCCTTCCGCCCACGTGTAAAAACTCCGCCGTCCTGGAAACTTATCGACGCCAAAGACGATGTAAATATCGGGCGCGACAAATTTCGTTACGTCACCTTCACGATAATAGACAAAAGTGTCGATACCAATGTAGACCAGGGGATTGTCCTCGAAATACCGTTTGAGTTGATCGCTGAACGTGACAATCTGCTCGCCGTGAAACCATGTTGCAGCCATTGGCTCGTCATCCTCCGAAGGGTAGCCTTCGATGCAAACGGTGGGTTTGCCGCTTGCTCTTGGAAAAACCGGCATGTATTTTCTTCGTTTGAAATCCAAATCGTCAAAGGCGCCCATGATTTCTCCTTTTCCGAAATTCCTTAGGCGTTTCGTGTATCACCGCCGAGATTGATTATAGTTCTGGCTTCCATCGATGATGGTCGGTGTGCTGCTCAAAGGTATACGCGACTCTCAGGATTTTCTCTTCCTCGAACGGCGCCGCAAGAATCTGCAGACCAATCGGCAAACCGCTTTGCGTCAAGCCACACGGTATGGAAATCCCAGGCAAACCGGCGAGGCTTGATGGCGTGTTCAGTACATCTGAAAGATACATCTGCAATGGATCCGCTGTCCGCTCCCCAATCTTAAACGCCGGTGTCGGCGAAGTCGGTGTCACCACCACATCAACCTTTTCAAAGGCTTTATCGAAATCCGACTTAATCAACGTTCGCACTTTCTGTGCCTTCAGGTAGTAAGCATCATAGTATCCAGAACTGAGAGCGTAAGTCCCAAGCATGATGCGGCGTTTGACCTCCTCACCGAACCCTTGACTCCGCGTCTTCTTGTACATATCAATCAGATCTTCGGCGTTCTCCGCACGGAAACCGTAGCGGACCCCATCATATCGCGCCAAATTGGCACTTGCCTCGGCGGGGGCGATGATGTAATATGTTGCAATCGCGTACTCGGTATGGGGCAGCGAAATTTCTTCAACGGTTGCGCCCGCGCTCCGAAGAAGCTCGATTGCGTGCCGTACACTCGCTTCGACTTCTGCATCCATCCCTTCCGTGAAATATTCCTTCGGGATACCGATTTTGATCCCTTTGACATCGGCGATCAGAGACTTTGTAAAATCCGGTACCGGAAGATTGGCGGCAGTCGAATCCATCGGATCATGTCCACAGATTGCGTTAAGCATCAAAGCGCAGTCGGTTACGTCCTTTGATATGGGACCGATCTGATCCAAGGACGAGGCAAACGCCACAAGCCCGAACCGTGATACGCGCCCGTAGGTCGGCCGCATTCCCACCACGCCACACAGCGCAGCCGGTTGCCGAATCGAGCCGCCCGTATCTGAACCGAGCGAGCAGATGGCTTCGTCCGCCGCAACGGCAGCGACGGAACCACCACTAGAACCGCCGGGAATGGTTTCCAGATTCCACGGATTGCGCGTAATCCGATACGCCGAATTCTCCGTCGATGACCCCATCGCAAATTCGTCCATGTTGGTTTTGCCGATCATCACAGCGCCCTGCTGATGGAGTTTAGTCATGACGGTTGCATCGTAGGGTGAAACAAAGTTGCCTAAGATTTTGGAGCCGCAGGTCGTCAACACGCCTTTGGTACAGATCACGTCCTTAATCGCGATCGGAATGCCTGCCAGTGGGGGCATCTCATCGCCACGCTGAAAGCCCACGTCAGCCGCTTCAGCCTGCTCAAACGCAATGTCTTGGGTTAACGTTATATATCCTTGGATCTTTTCTTCGACGGCACCAATTCGATCATACACCGATTGTGTGAGTTCAACAGAAGTGATTTCGCGGGCTTTCAGCTTTTCATGAAGTTCGTGGGCTGTTAGTTCGTATAACGGCATGAAACGTACTCCTTTTATCGCTTCCTATGGCAATACATCTACCGCTTGTTCAAGTAGGGGTTTCAGGTCTTTCATGTGACGGAGCATATGAAGGACAGAGACCTCAAGTTCTGCTATACAGTCGATGAAATCATCCTCAGAGATCTCCTCGCTTTGTACAAGCGCCGTATAACACTTTTGAAAATGTGGGATTTCCCCGGCGATGTCGCTCAAGTGCAGGGCAATCATAGAGCGCTTCTCCGCTTTAAGCGTCGGGAGGTATTTTTTCAGAACAATATCCAAGCGATCAATCTCGTCCAGGGGAACTTCAGCCTCTGATTTTATCAAAGTCATAATATTTAGCTCCTCCTACGTTTTAGCTGTCGTTCGTATTTGCGTATATCATTCTCAAATGCACGAATTTCTCTTTCCCAATGTCTGATTCTGCCTGTGTTAGGAATCGGCTTATTCTTCTCATCGGCAATCTTCTGTTGATGTTCACGAATCCGCCGTCTCAAAGTTTCGATTCCCTTGCGTTTTCCTTTTCTGCTCAAGGTTTGAAACCTCTATCCGGCTTATTCAATCACCTGTGGTACTTCAAAATGCCCTTCCTCTGCCGCTGGCGCCGTTGCCAAAACTAGGTCTCGGTCATAAGACGGTTCAGCAACATCTTCCTTGACAACATTGCGGATAGGCAGAACATGTGAGGTTGGCGGGACGTCAGTCGTATCCAGCTCGTTCAACTTCCCGATATAGTCCAAAATTCGGGCGAGTTGGTGGGTAAACTGCTGCGTTTCTTCTTCGCTAAATTCAAGCCGTGCGAGGTTTGCAACGTGCTTTACATCATCAGTCGTAATTGTTGCCATTTCGTTCTCCTTTCGTGCTCAACTCTCATTGATTTGTTGCCTTCGTAACTGCTCAAGTTCTGCACGCAACCGCGCCAATTCAGCTTCGGCTTGTTCTCGGGCTCGAGCTTCCTGTTGCGCTCGCGCTTCTGCATCTTCAGCTCTGGCTTCAGCTTGTCGCCGGCTTTCGGCTTGTTCATCGGGGGTCAACAGCCATGATTTCGCTCGGGGCTCGTATAATCCCAATTCCCCGCTCCGCTTAAAGCCGAGCTCCAAACCTAACACCGTGCTCGGAAGGCGGTTTTCCACAGACGGAATTTCGACATAAGCTCCAGCAACGAGCCGGTACCCCTGAAGCGGAGGCTGAAGATATTGGTGATCGGGGTCATAAAGAAAGTATTCCGAAACACCAAGCACTTGGGCGTACAATCCCTTCTTTCGATTCAAGTCGGCACGATAGGTATTTTTGCTGGAAAGCTCGAGCACGAGATCGGGGCCCTTTCCTTCTTCCCAAAGTAGGTAAGTCCGTCGCAGCTTTTTCTCTGTTCCCAAGACCACAAACACATCGGGGGCGACAGACCTTTTTGGATTTTCTTCTTCATAGTAGAGCAGCAAGTTTCCGGAGACATAAACATCAGGACGAGCCCGAAAGTAATCCTCAAGCATTTTGATAAAATCGATCATTAAGTCGCGATGCATATCGGTTTCAGCCATGGGTTTGCCATCCGATTCTGGATAAAAAACTTCCCCATCAGCGGGAAGAGAATGAATCTTGGGAGCCTTTGTCTCTGCCATAGAAAATCTCTCCTTTCATTACTCCATCCGCTGTAGCCGAGCGTACTCCGCGACCAGGGTTTTCTCAATTCCACGTTCGAACCGAATGGTGATTCGCATATCGCGCCCATATCCACCGACGGCGGCGATCTTTCCGCGGCCGAACTTCGGATGGTACACAATTTCCCCAACTTCGTAATCGAATGACAAACCCGCATCAATATCCGGCACATCGGGGTCGTAGGAGGAGACGACCGGACGGCGGGGCGTTTGATAGACTTCGCCTTGAGTCAGGAGTTCGGGAGGAATCTCCTCGATGAAACGCGAAGGCATCCGGTAGTCCATATCGCGGTATAATCGACGGGCGCGGGCATGAGTCAAGTAGACCTGCTCTTTCGCGCGTGTGAGTCCGACGTAGCAGAGCCTGCGTTCCTCCTCAAGTTCGGCTTTGCTCATAAACGAGCGCTGATGAGGCAACAATCCTTCCTCGATTCCAACCATGAAGACGATCGGGAATTCCAGTCCTTTGGCGCTGTGCAGGGTCATCATTGTGACCACATCGCTTTTATCGTCCATGCTGTCGATGTCAGACACGAGCGTGATCATTTCCAGAAAACCGGAGAGCGTCGATTCCCCCTCACTGTCCTCATACTCCGCGGCAGCGGTGATCAATTCACGGAGATTCTCCATGCGACTTTGCGCTTCGATTGTGCCTTCGTGCTTGAGGGATTCGAGGTAGCCAGACCGTTCAAGTAATGCATCCGCGGTCTGTGCCGGTGGATCGCTCGCGTTGAACGACGCAATTAGTTCTGCGAACGCTCGAACCTTTTCCCTTGCGGCAGCGCGAAGTGTCGAGATTTCATTGACGCGCTTGACGGCTTCAAAGAGGGCGATTCCTTCTTCGCGGGCGAAATCTTCCAGTCGTGCTATTGTTGCGGCGCCAATTCCCCGGCGAGGGACATTGATAATACGTTTGAGGCCAATCGCATCATCAGGGTTGACAATCACCCGAAGATAAGCCATCATGTCCTTGACTTCCATCCGCTCATAGAATCGAACGTTGCCAACAATCTGATACGGAATATTCGCACCCCGCAGGGCATCCTCGAAGGTACGCGATTGGGCGTTAATCCGATAAAAGATCACGCAGTCTCCGTATTTCACGCCGCGTGCGTGCCACCCCTCAATCTGCCGCAGCACATAACCCGCCTCGTCGATGTCGTCCATCGCCTCGTAACAGGTGATGGGACTGCCCTTCTGATTCTCCGTCCATAGCCGCTTCTCCTTACGCATGCGGTTGTTGCGGACGACCTCATAAGCCGCCTCAAGGATATTTTGGGTCGAGCGATAGTTCTGTTCGAGACGAAGGACGGTTGTGTCTGGATAGTCTTGCTCGAAGTCGAGGATATTGTTGATGTCTGCCCCACGCCATGAGTATATCGAATTATGCACACAGATAGAATTGGCGATATAATTATGGAGACAATCGACGTCGAGATCATAGACGTACCCTTGATAATCCTCCCATTCGACGGACTCAACAAGCTCTTCGACGAGCTCACCATCCCGTTCAACAGCCAGATACATTTTGGGCTGAATTTGACTCGCTGGCTGGAAATCGTATTTTTGATTGTCAACCAAAAATGCGCCGGATTGAATCTCTAAACCGCCTGCCGCCTGGGCGATCTGATGCGCCAATTTGATTGCCTCGTCATACTGCAACCGTACTTTTTCGATCCGCCATGTGTTTCGGCGTCCAGGTCGGGTACGATGTCCACGAGCCTGCAACTGCTTTTCGAGTCGACGGTCTGTGGTATTCAGTGAAACCCGATGAGCATGCCAGGGGCTTCGTTCGCTAATCCGCTGGTCACTGAACATCGTGAAATTGACGATCTGTCGATTGGGAGACTTATTCCCCGAAATGCCCTTCGGACGATAGCTCGGATAATCGTGGAACAGATAGAGATCGCGCATCAGCCGTTTGGCATTCTGGGCAGTGTCAATATTCGCGTAAATGAAATCGATCTGCTCCTGCCTTATCATGGATGTACGTCCTGCTGCATCGAAAACCGTCGTTGGAACGCCGTACTTAAAGGCGTAATACTGTTCCCACATCTGCGCTTCAGAACGTGTATCGCATGTCTTCAAAATCCACACTTTGTCGGCTTTTTCCTGAACACATCGCTGGCGGATTCCCGTTTGTAGTGGGTGTTCTTTGAATCCATCGCTGCGTGTCCCTTTGGAAATGCCGATTCGATAGCCGTGCTCGCGCCGGTACATCAGATAGACATGATGGAGGTCTGGCACATTGCTCAGACGTGAGAATAAAATATGATTCGGTGTTGCGCGCAAGACCGCGCCGCTTTGCGTTGTAATTTTGACCAGCTTGCCTTCATACCACTTTCGGTGGAGGCCAATCACCGTTGCCGCTAGGGTTTTTCCCCTTCCGGCCGCCGAAATAACAGTATCCTCCCAGCGCAGGTTTTCGATAGGAACGGTCCCATTAGGCGTACGGATGGATGTCCCCGCGGGTAAACACTGATCATCATCGCCAACGACGCAGATGTTCTGATGTTTCTGTGCCAGCGCATGCACGAGCAGATACTGTGCGCGATTGGTATCCTGATACTCATCAACGAGAATGTACCGGAACTTCTCCTGATAAAACTCCAGCACATGTGGACAGGCATCAAACAACTCGACGGTCAACTTGATCAGGTCATCAAAATCGAGGGCGTTGTTCTCGCGGAGGTGGACCTGATAAAGTTCATAGATCTGCGCGACCCGTTCCTCGAAGAAATCTTCCACTGTGTCCGCGTATGCCTGAGGACTTATAAAGTCGTTCTTGGCCTTGCTGATGCGGCTGAGGATGGCTCTCGGATTGTTCTGGTTTTCGCGGAGTCGGAGGGTTTTGAGTATCTCCCGTATCAGGGTCAACTGGTCCGCCGTATCGTAGATGGTAAACGAACGGGAATAGCCAAGATGCTCAATGTCTCTGCGCAGAATTCGGGCACACGTTGAATGGAAGGTCGATACCCACAGCGACTTGACTTCCCGATTGAGAAGGCTCTCCAGACGGGTTTTCATCTCTCCGGCGGCCTTGTTCGTGAAGGTCATCGCAAGGATGTTAAACGGGGAAACGCCACAATGGCGAATGAGGTGGGCGATTCGGTGAGTAATTACGCGGGTTTTGCCGCTTCCCGCGCCTGACAAGATGAGCAGGGGACCTTCGGTGTGTTGCACAGCTTGGCGTTGGACTGGGTTCAGGGATTCGAGGAGATCGTTCATCAAGAGTTCCTTCCGGGTGCAGTGGGCTTGATTTTGGGGTAAGTATAAATGATCTTCTGCCCATCCGCAAGGGAATTTCTAGTACCGCATCTTGATCATTCCATGCCGATACGGTATAATTAGAGCGAATGACTTGGCAAGCCTGCGATAACCAACTTATGAGGTGAAAACTGATGACAAAGGTTGCCATCCTCCCGGAACCAACGCAAATTGGAGGCATTACGTATAGGGCAATCTCCGGGGAACAACAATCGGTTGGTAAAACTGCCGGCGAAGCGCTGGATGCTCTAACTGCGCTGTTACCTGGTGACGAGACGAGCATGCTGGTCATCGTACAAAATCTGCGTCCCGACCGTTTCTTCACGGCAGAACAGCATCGACGTCTCAAGGATTTGATGGCGGGCTGGCGTGCCGCGCGTGATGCGGGCACAACTTTGCCCACCGAGGAGCAAGCGGAACTGAATGCCCTTGTGGAAGCCGAGGTCCGCGCGGCCACCGAACGGGCGACTACTATGCTCAAAGAGTTGGAGGAATGAATCCTCACTACCCACTGGTAGCCGAACGTGCCGCTCATCGCTGTGAATACTGCCATGCCCCGGAGGCTATCTTCAACTTTCCGTTTGAGGTCGAACACATCATTCCGCCTTCACGCGGAGGTGTCAATGACCACTCGAACTTGGCACTTGCCTGTCGTGCCTGCAACTTGCACAAAAGTGATTACCTCGACGGGGTTGACCCTGAAACAGAAATGGTCGTCCGTCTCTTTCATCCGCATCAAGATCGCTGGGAAGGACACTTCAGCGTGGTCGCCGAAACGGGAGCCATCGCAGGGCTAACACCCATTGGACGTGCAACGATTTCCCGCTTGCGAATGAATACCCCGCTTCAACTCGCTGCCCGACGGCAATGGATGCGATTGGGACTGTTTCCATAGGGTAGCTTTTGCCCGAGGGACCTTCAAGCTAACGAATTCACGCAACAATAACAAACTGATAATTCCGCTGTTGAGCCGCAGTGATTATGCACAACCAAGTCGGCGACTGCTTTCCATCTCCTACTCGCAGCCCGTCTGAAGTTGAAACGCGGCTTGACGATATGGGTTACTCCCACTCTATCGTGCTTGGCGGCTTCGAGCTAATATCGTAAACCACACGATTGATGCCCCGGACCTCGTTGATGATGCGGTTGGAAATCACGCCCAATACGTCGTGAGGAATCTTTGCCCAGTCGGCGGTCATGCCATCGGTGCTCGTGACTGCGCGTAACGCTGCAACGTTTTCGTAAGTGCGCTCGTCACCCATCACGCCGACGCTCTTAACGGGCAAAAGCACGGTTAACGCCTGCCAGATCTCGTCATACAATCCAGCTTTGCGGAGCTCCGTAATGAATATTTCATCAGCCTCACGCAGAATATCCAGCCGCTCTTGCGTAATCTCCCCAAGCACTCGGACCGCCAGGCCGGGGCCTGGAAATGGGTGTCTTTTGATAATCCATTCCGGCATGCCCAACTCACGCCCGACTTCTCGGACTTCATCTTTAAAGAGTTCGCGGAACGGTTCGATCAGTTTGAACGTCAGATTTTCAGGCAGTCCACCGACGTTATGGTGTGTCTTGATCGTCGCCGAGGGGCCTTTGGTGGACACACTCTCGATGACATCTGGGTAAAGCGTTCCCTGTGCCAAGAAATCGATTTCTCCCAATTTCTGGAGCTCGTCCTGGAAAACGCGAATAAACCGATCGCCGATCCGTTTGCGCTTCTCCTCGGGCTTCTCAACGCCTGCGAGACATTTGAGAAAGCGGTCAGTGGCATCGACGTAATGCACATCAATCTCAACCGACCCAAACCCTGTCAGTACCTCTTCCGCTTCCGCTTTCCGCAACAACCCGTTGTTGACAAAAATGCAAGTCAGCGCGTCGCCGACGGCATGTTGGAGCAGAACCGCGAGCACCGTTGAATCAACCCCTCCGCTGACAGCACACAACACACGGCGTCCTTGCGTCGTCGCCCGGATTGCCTCGGTGGCTTCCGCGATGAAGGATTGCATTGTCCATTGATCACTGCATCCACAGATCTGATGGACAAAGTTCGAGAGAATCCGGTTATCGTCTTTCGTGTGGACAACCTCCGGGTGAAACTGCAAACCGTAGATGTCTCGGTCCAGATTTGCCATCGCTGCAATCGGTGAATTGCGCGTATGGGCAATCGCTTGAAACCCATCGGGTAAAAGGTTGATTCGGTCTCCGTGACTCATCCACACATCCATCCGCTCTGGCACATCCGCAAACAGAGGCGTCGGCAGATCGACCATCACATCCGCCGAACCGTATTCGCGTTCAAGAGCAGGATGCACTTTCCCCCCCGCTGAGAGGTGAGCGATGAACTGCATCCCGTAACAGATACCGAGAATCGGCACGCCGAGCGTTAGAATCTTGGCATCTGCAAGTGGGGCGTCTGAAGCGTAGACACTTGACGGACCGCCTGACAAGACAATGCCTTTGGGCTGAATCGTGGCTAACTGCTCTATCGAAATATGGTACGGATGGATTTCACAATACACCTTTCGCTCACGAATGCGCCGTGCGATTAACTGCGTATACTGAGAACCGAAATCTAAAACAACGATGGTTTCGCGTTTCATTGACCTTGACTTTCTATGGAGAATTTATCGCTGATCTGCAGATTCTCTCATTCACTCATTCCTCAGTTGCTCAATCGCCCACTTGATGTACCGCGCAATCTTCTTGCTGTCGACAGACGGAGCGGACTCCAGCCGTTGCAGCGGAGCAAGTGCGCTTGGATCGCCTATAGCGCCGAGTGCCTCTGCAATCGCTGAACGCAAGTGTCCGCCTATATCGTTGTCATCGTCGAGGGTTTCCAGCACGGCAAGCAACGGATTGACTGCCCGTTTATCACCCAGGTCGCTCAGAATTCGCACAATCTCTTCGCGTCCCGAGGTCGGATCTTCGACCAAAATCCGGGTTAACACCGGCACCGCCTTGGGGGTTGGGCGCCTCCACAGAGCGCAAATGAGGGCGTATTCGGCCTCACCCGTGAAGTTCTTTCCTGACTTAAACGCTTGATATTCAGCCTCTAGCTCCTCCACAAGAATCTCATCGAAGGTGTCGGGCGAATTTGACAAAATCACGGACGCTTCTCAGAAAATTTCCGCTTGGTGCGTTTTCGACCGCTTCCAGCATCTCCTCGGTTTTGACTCCCATCCTATCCATAATACCCCTCTTTTGCGATGTTTATGCAGCAATCTGCTCAGTGTCTCTAGCGGTCTTCATCTGCTAAACCACTTCCCGGACAACTTTAATTTGCTGAATACGTTGGTTAAAGCCATCGACTGTACCCGCACGCAAACCATAGGTCACGACTTCATTTTGTACTTTGACGTGTACTGCATTCTGCTCTCCCTTCGTTAAGATTGGGAGGAACGCAAAGTCCATTTGCGCCGGTTTGCTACCTGCATGCCGCTTCCCAACGCTGAGCATCCAATCCAATGTTCCCCGATCCGTTGTGATAGCCAGAATGTAATCATAACGTCCGGCCTTGCTGTGACGTGCATAATCTTCAACCCACGCCAAATCTTGAGTAACGAACAGTTCTGTGTGCTCTAAAATGAGTCCACTGCTTGACGTATGCCAACCAACTCATCCGCTGAGACCGGGCGGTAAAAGAGCTCCGATTGGGATTCATCTGGACGGTGATTCATCCTTTTGGGGATAATCTATCAATGCCAGTGGAGGTGCGATGTGAAACGGAATGCGTGTTCATGTTTTTTCATACGGTCCCGCGATTGCGATACAACATTTATCCGGGTGCAGATATTTCTGGGCGACCGCGTTGACCTGCTCACGGGTAATGCTCCGATAAATCGACTCGTGCCTTTCCGGATAGTCAAGTCCCAGCCCGTAAAGTTCCGCTAACAGCAGGACGGAGGCGATTCCCTTGTTGGTTTCGAGGGTCAACGCAAAGTTGCCGACAACCAAATTCTGTGCGTCCGCGAGTTCCGCCTCGGTGATACCCTCAGATTTCATCTGTTCGATCTCGTGCAAAATGCTATCAATGGCGCGATCCACGTTGCCCGGGTTGACGCCGGCGCTGGCATGGAAAAGCCCCTCACCGATTGATGGCGTGAATGTGCTCCACACGCTGTATGCCAACCCCTGCACATCGCGAACATGGCCGAACAGACGGGCAATTCCCGCGCTGCCCCCCAGCAGTTGGTTCATGAGATTGAAGGTGTAGCAGTCGGGGTGAGTGCGAGCAATTCCCTTATGCCCCAACTCAATGTTCACCTGTGATTTATCCATCATGGACTGAATCCCGATCTGTTTTTCGCGATATTCTACCGGCGGCACGGTGAAGGGTGGTTTTTCGCCGTTTGCCGTCCAGTCCCCCATTTGGGCGTGCACCTTCTCGATGACCGCTTGGGTATCCACATCCCCAACGATTACCAAAATCAGCGAATCCGGACGGTAATAGTGCGCATGAAAATCAACCAGTCCCTCCCGCTGTATCTGAACAAGCGATTCCTCTGTCCCTTGCATACGCCAGTGGTAAGGATGTTCCTGAGGGTAAACGAGCTCCCGAAGCATCTGATCCGCAACATAATCGGTATCATCTTCCCACGCCTTAAGCCAGCTATAGACCTGATGGCGGTGTTTTTCGATCTCCTCTTGCGGGAAGTTGGGATAACGAAGAATGTCGTTGAGAACATCGAGGACGCGATCGAAATCCTTTGACAGCAGGCGCCCTTCAATGCCGACCGTTTCCGTATTGCCCCACGCATTCAGGTCCGCTCCAACAGATTCGACCGTTTCAGCAATTTCTTCCCACGTTCGGCTTTCAGTGCCCTTCGTCAGCATGTTCGCAACGAAATCTGAGCTCCCATGGCGTTCTGGTGAATCGTACATGCCGCCCGCCTTCAATCGCCCACTGATAGCGACCGTTTCGTTAAAGTGGTTCTCCTGAATAAGCAGGGCCAACCCGTTGTCAAAAACGTGGCGGGTCGTCGGGGATTGGCTATCCATCCCCGATCCACTGCCAGCTTCCTCACTTCTGAAAAAAAAACGGGGCTGTCTCATGTAATGCAGAGCGGGCTCGGCGCCTTCGGCAGAGCCATCGCTAGAGGCGCCGCCGTTTCCCGGTTGAATTGGCTGAAAATGCCCAACGGTACGGTTATCTTCAGTCAGATATTTTTGGACGGCTTCGCGGATCTGCTCGCGGGTGACGGATTGCACCTCGTCCAGATAGGTCTCCAGATATTTATAGGAGCGAATTGTCTCGTAATAGCCAAGCTGCGCCGCTTGATTGGAGACGCTGTCGAGTGAAAAGATAAAGTGTGCCTCCGTTTGGTTAATCGCCTTCTTCAATTCGGCTTCAGTGATGCGGTCATTTTGGAGGCGTTCGATCTGTTCCAACAACGCTTTTTCAAGTGTGCTGGGCTCGACCCCCGCCTGCGCTTCTGCGAAAGCCACCGCAATTCCCGCATCTTTAGAGAAATCTGGATAAAAAGACGCGGAAGTTGCCAACTGTTTATCAATCAGGGCGCGATAGAAGCGTGAGGTTTTTCCCGAGCTCATCACCGTTCCCAGTACTTCCAGCGGGTAGAGATCCGGATGTCCGCCCGCCGGAATGTGATAGGCTATCTCGACATAAGCAATATTCCCCTCTTTGCGGACCGTTACTCGTCTTTCGCCGCGCTGTTCCGGCTCAACGGTCGACGGGTCGCCGATCGGCTCGCCAGGCGGCAACGGACCAAAATGGGCGTCCACCTGCTTCATCAGTTCGGCGGTATCAAAATCCCCAACGAGCACGAGGGTTGCGTTGTTCGGCACGTAACACCGACGGTAATAGTCGTAGAGGTCATCGCGGGTCATCGCTTTGAGATCTGAGGGCCAGCCGATGATGCCCCACTGGTATGGATGCGCCTTGTAGGCGGCCGCCTGAACTTCCTCCCTCAGCACAAATTGGGGCGTATTTTCGTACCCTTCGCGTTCCGAAAGAATCACCGTGCGTTCGGCTTCGACCTCTTCCGGATCGAAAATACTATTTTGCATCCGATCCGACTCTAGTGCAAGGGCGATCGAGACTTTGTCAGCCGGTAGGGTTTCATAATAAGCCGTGTAATCGGTACTCGTGAATGCATTCCATCTGCCGCCGTTGCCTTCGATTGCTCGATTGAGTTGATTTTTGGGGAATTTCGGTGTCCCTTTGAAGAGCATGTGCTCCACCCAATGGGAGACGCCGGTAATGCCGGGACGTTCATTCCGCGCCCCCACTTTGTACCAAATGTATGAGCTGATAACCGGGGCGGCATGGACTTCCTTCGTCAACACTTTCAGCCCGTTCACCAATTCATGTTCGACGATTTCAGCGCGAATTGTATTGAGATTTTCAACCGATTTTGACATTATATAGTGATGTCCTCCGAGTTCGAGAGATTTTACAATAGTAACGCAAGTTGCCCCTAGTTTGAGAAGTAGAGATCGAACACGGATTACACGGATGACGCTGATTTCCACAGATAAAATCAGAAAACATCCGTGTTGATCTGTATACCCTACGGGCATCGAGATGATTCGCGTCATCAGCGTTCGATTTTCCGATAGGGCGCAACTTGGATTTGTATGAAATTATACAGAAAGAAAAAGTCCACCAGCTTTTCCACAGCGATCTCAAGTTCTATATCGCCCCTCCCGCGCAAGCCTCGGAGCGTATAGCCTGAGCAATGCCGTCCAGTCTACTTACCGTTCTCAACGACGCGCACTGACCACTCTTCACGACAATAACCCGGTCCAGCAGGTTTACAGACAAACTGTACCTTAATGACTTCGCCTTGCTCCACAGTTACAGCGTATTCCACTGGGAAACATGTCCTGCCCCAGTGCGTCGGAGGCGCATCCGGTGCAGTGGTCAAAATCAGGCCATTGCCAAACGTGGCCGAAAACCAAGTGGCGAGTGCAGAAAATTTGCCCGGCTTTGACACCGAAAACGACAGCGACGCCCGAAACGGAAGACGGGCTTCTTTAGCCGGGAAAGTATAGGTGTCGTGAGTCCACAGTTTCTGGGGTTCCGCCCGAAGATCCGCTTCAGAGATATGGTACCGCTCATACAGCAGTTCATCAACCATTTCCTCCGCTATTGGACTCAAATCCACGCCATAAGGGCGGCTGCGCCATAGGTTCATCTCCAGGTCCAGTTTACTATCCCATGCGGGTGCCATCCAAGCGGTCACTCGTTCAGGCAGCATCTTTCCACCCGGTTTTAGCCAAAGGTCGCGAGCATCTAGCACCAGAGTCAACATATTTTCGTCGACGCCATATCCCCCCATCCACTCGGAAACGATGACATCAACCGATTCAGGAGCGTGGAAGGTTTCTATGTCGCTCTGAAAGATTTCGATAACGTCCTGGACACCATTTCTCTCTGCGAGTTTCTCGATCACTTCCACCATATCCGTGCGTTCAACAGCGAAAACCTTTCTTGCACCCGCTTGCGCGGCAAAGAGACTGAGGATACCGGTACCGGCTCCCACATCTAGAACAACATCACCCGCCTTCACCGTTTTGGAGATTGCTTGGCGGTAGGCCTCATTTCGCACACCATCGCGCAACATCTTTCGATGCAGCCACAGTTCACCATAGTTACCATCGTCTTCCATATCTCTTCCTTTACAATCTCAAAAAAATATAATGACCCTTAGTGGGTAAAGACCTAAGGATTGGCATACTAAATCTTACAATCGAATGCAGGGGCAGATTCCGTGCCACGAGGATTCCGCGAAGCGGAACCGGTGTGTCTGTCTTTGTCGCACACATAGGTGCGCCGCTACGGTAAAAATGCAGGAGTTATTAAATCGCCATTCCTAAGCGTCATCACCGCACTATCGTTCTACTGAATTGTCAGAGCGATAATATTGGATTTGAGCTCTGCCAATCCACGGTAAGAATCCAGCGGCAAAAAGATCTGGTTCAATTTATCCCCTTCTTTGATCCGCGCCCGTTCAATCTCTTTCCGTAAAAGGCCAATCATCTCCTGTTTGGCATCAGGGGGGCGATTCTTATCGCTTTGCACCAACGCGATTTCACGCTCGATGTCGATGATCTCCGGCGACTGATCCACCAGGGATTTATGATAGACCTTCAAACCCATCAATACCTGCAGCGTATAATCGCCAGGCTTTAGTTCGTAGTAGGTTCGGAGATTTTCCAAGACCGCGTTTTTCACAGTACTTGCCTTGAGCTCGGTCCCTTGCACGCAACGAACTGCCTTTCCTTTGCGAATCAGTGTTTTCGTTTGCCCCGGGAACGTAATCGGATGTTTGGGTGTGACGACTCTGCCAAGTGCATCTTTGACGGCCAATTTCAAGAACGCTCCCCTGCTCTCAACGGCAGAATACGGGACGAGCAGGTCAAACTTCCCAACGTGAATTTTCATTTCGAGGGGAATTGGTTCATCGGGGCTATAAATCGGCTTTGACAGAGATAGATGGAGGTCGGCGATGCCCGCCGGTGCCGTCGCTGCCGGCATTGCATCCACCGCCGCTGTCTTCTCGGATGTGCCGCCCAAACAGCCAATGGTATAGAGACAGCAGATGATAAGTAGGTTCAAAGCTCTGTTGGTCATAATCTGCTCCTATTGCGTTAATGTT